>JBDSFL010000299.1:0-14368 GCA_039919545.1 Thermoanaerobaculia bacterium
TGAGCAATGACGTCTCGGGCACGAACCGACTTCGCATTTATTTTTGCGACGGCCGCGGCCGCCTCGACGATCCAGGGAGTCACCTCAGGGGCGGCAGGGAAGGTGACGGAGTCGTCGTTGCGACGAGGAGCGCCAGATGCGCACGCTGAAAAAGAGTGCAGGAGAACGAAATAGGTTTCAGAGATCTGCCGCTGTACGCTTCACGCCTCGGAGGCTCACATGAAGAGAGTCACAGGCATCGGGGGGGTCTTCTTCAGCGCGAACGACCCGGTCACCCTTCGGGCTTGGTACAAGCAGCACCTCGGCATCGACGTTCAGGTCTGGGGAGGCGCCTCTTTCGACTGGACCGATGCAGAGGGAAAGCCCACAACGGGAACGACGGCGTGGCTGATCGGGAAGGCTGATGGAAAGCACTTCGCGCCGAGCAAGTCGACGTTCATGGTGAACTATCGCGTCGACGATCTGGCCGCCCTCCTTCAGGCGCTTCGGGACGAGGGTTGTGACGTGCTGGAGAAGACGGACGATTCCGAGTTCGGGAAGTTCGGCTGGGTCATGGACCCAGAGGGAAACAAGGTCGAGCTCTGGCAACCGCCCTTAGGAGGATGACCCCCGTGGCCAAAACGAATTGCATGGATCTCGGAGCGTTCTCCGTCAGCCTGGCCGTGAAGGACATCGAGGCGTCGAAGCTGTTCTACGAGAAGCTCGGCTTCGTCGTCTTCATGGGAGATCAGGCGAGCAAGTGGCTCATCATGAAGAATGGCCCCCACGTGATCGGCCTGTTTCAAGGCATGTTCGAGAAAAATCTCATGACGTTCAATCCCGGTTGGGATGGCGATGCCCGACCTCTCGACAAATTCACCGACGTGCGTGAAGTGCAGCGCATGCTCCGAGAGAGCGGCGTGACCCTGCTCACGGAGGCCGATGAAAAATCGACGGGGCCCGCGAGCTTCATGGTCGCCGATCCGGATGGCAACGTGATCCTGCTGGATCAGCACGTATAGAGGGGGCGCCGTCCACAGGGCGCAGCGCTTGATGAGCGTTGTTGCGCAACGCGCACTGCCATCGCCATGAAGTTTCACGGAGGCTTCGATGGATTCGGCGAAGCGGTTCGTTCCAGTGGACGAACCCGGTGAAACCGACCCGCCGCGTGTGTTCCGTTCCGTGCAGCCGCAAGGGAGCCTCGTCGAAGCGAGGCATGGGAAGGAATTCGATCGTGGGGCTCCGCTGGCGGTCCCGCTGCTCGGCTGCGTCGTATCATCACGCGTTCGAATAGGGGGACGCCTCATGCCGAAGCTCACTGCGCGGGTTTGCCTGGTCGCCACGCTCTTTTCCATCGGCCTCGCACGATGCGTCTCCGCGCAGCCGGCCGCGACCGCCCCAGCCGAAACATCGGGATACGACCAGCCCCCGAAATACATCCTCGACGTCTTGCACGCTCCGTCGCCGCCCTCGCCGCGTGTCAGCCCCACCCACGACAACGTTCTGCTCGTGTCGTGGCAGCAGTACCCGCCGATGTCGCGCGTGGCGACGCCGTTCCTGCGGCTCGGGGGCGTTCGCGTCGAGCCGGGCAACCACAGCAAGCACGACACCGCGGGCGGCTACGGCATCACGGCGTGCGCCCAGTCTTACGAGCTCGTGCATGTCGCCGACGGCAAGCGGACGCCAGTGGCCCTTCCTGCCGGAGCGTGTCCAGGCAACCCGATCTGGTCGGCAGATGGCAAGCACTACGCGTTCGTGAACCTGGCTCCCACGTCGGTCGAGCTGTGGATCGGCAGCGCCCAGAACGGGCAGGTCCGCCAGGTCCCGGGCGCGCGTCTGAATCCGATGTTCGGCTCGGACGTGCAGTGGATGCCCGACCAGGGCTCGCTGCTCGTGAAGCTCGTGCCGGACGGCATGGGAGCGCCTCCGCCGGAGCCCGTATCGCCCCTGGGGCCGAGCATCCAGGAGGCCGACGGCGGCAAGGGGCAGAGCAGCACCTACGAAAACCGCGACACGCTCAACAACAGGCACGATGAAGACCTGTTCGACTATTACGCCGCCGCGCAGCTGGCCCTGGTCGATGCGTCCACGTCGGCGATCACGCCGGTGGGCAAGCCGGGCAACTATCTGGGGGTCAGCCCCGCGCCGGACGGCAGGCACGTGCTCGTCGGCGCGATCAAGAAGCCGTACTCGTACGTCACCACGTACAACCGCTTCCCGCGCTCGGTGGAGGTCTGGGATATCGCGAACCGTGCACAGGCCAGCAGCACGGTGCTCGCCTCGCTGCCGCTCGCCGATCGCGTGCCGATCCACGGCGTGCCCACCGGCCCGCGTGATTTCTCCTGGCGCCCCACGGATCCGGCGACGTTGATCTGGGCCGAGGCCCTCGACGGCGGCGACTGGAACACCAAGGTGCCCAATCGCGACAGGGTCCTCCTGCAGAAGGCGCCCTTCACCACGCCCCCCATGGAGATCGCCCTCACGGAGCAGCGATTCGGCGGGTATGACTGGACTGAAAAACCGTCCGTCGCCTTGCTCGAGGAAGAAGACGACAACCGCCACTGGGCGCGCACCTTCATCGTCAATGTCGACGACCGCGCGCAGAAGCCGCGGTTGCTCTGGGATCTCTCCACCGACGAGCATTACGCAAACCCGGGTTCGCCCGTGTACCGCGCGCGCGCGAACGGAACCTACGTGATCCAGGTCGAAGGCGACGCGATCTTTCTCGCCGGTGATGGCTCCTCGGCCGACGGGGACCGCCCCTTCCTCGACCGGCTCGATCTGAAGACGCTCAAGGCCGAGCGGCTCTTCCGCAGCGACAAGAAAGCCTTCGAGCGGTTCGCCGGCTTTGCGGAGAATTCACTTCCCGGAAAGATCAGCTTCCTCACCTGGCACCAATCGATCAGCGACCCGCCGAACGCGTTCCAGCGCACGTTGGGAAAGCGCGTGGGCACCTCCGAAGGTGAAGCGACCTACGGGTCGACGACCCGGCCCATCACCCACATCGCCGACCCCACGCCCCAGGTGCGCGCGATCCAGAAACGTCTGGTCAAGTACAAGCGCGCGGACGGGCTCGATCTCTCGTTCACCTTGTATACCCCGCCGGGTTACAAGGAAGGGACGCGCGTCCCGACCATTCTCTACGCATACCCGCTCGATTACGCCGACGCGTCCAAGGCCGGGCAGGTCACCGGCTCCCAGGTGACGTTCACACGCCTGCTCCAGTACCGCCTGCTGCTGCTGGCGGGTTACGCCATCATCGACAACGCCGCGTTCCCCATCGTGGGCGATCCGAAGAAGGCCTACGACACCTACATGGAGCAGCTCGTCGCCGATGCCAAGGCCGCGGTCGACGAAGCGGTCCGGCTCGGCGTGGCCGATCCGAAGCGTGTCGGCGTCACCGGCCACAGCCACGGCGCGCTGATGACGGTGAACCTCGTCGCGAATTCCGATCTGTTCCGCGCGGGTGTGGCCACCAGCGGCTCGTACAACAAGACACTGACCCCGTTCGGCTTCCAGAGCGAGCGCCGATCGGTCTGGGAGGCGCCCGACGTGTACCGGAAAGTGTCGCCGTTCTTCTCGGCCGACAAGATCAAGACACCTTTGCTGATCATCCACGGCGCCGAGGACGCAAACCCCGGTACCACGCCGCTGCAGGCGAGCAAGCTTTTCGAAGCGATCCGCGGCAACGGCGGCACCACCCGCCTCGTGATGCTGCCGCACGAGCCGCACTGGTATTCGGCGATGGAGTCGCAGGAGCAGCTCATCTACGAGATGGTGCGGTGGTTCGACAAGTACGTGAAGGACGCTCCGGCTCTGACCTCGGTTGCGGCGAAGTAAGAAGACGCATGAACATCGAAATCGGACATGTGGAGGCGATCTTTCGCTATCCCGTGAAGTCGATGGCCGGCGAACGGCTCGAGTCGGCCAAACTGGGCTGGAACGGTCTCGATGGAGATCGGCGTTTCGCTCTCCGGCGTCTCGATGATCGAAGCAATTTTCCGTGGCTGCAAGCCAGCAGGCTGGCCGAGCTGGTCCTGTTCACTCCGTACCAGGAGGGAAGTGCCGAGGGGGGACTTCCAACGCACGTTCGCACGCCGGATGGCCAGGAGCTGCCTGTCTTCGGCGAGGAGCTGGCGAACGAAGTCGGACGCCGGTACGGGGCGCCCGTGGAGATGATGCAGCTGAAGAACGGCATCTTCGATGACGCGAGCCTTTCCGTGATCGCCTCGGATACGGTGGACGAGATCGGAAGGCTCGCCGGACAGAGCCTGGACACGAGACGGTTTCGTCCCAATGTCGTGGTTCGCCTGCAGCGCTCCGGTCCCTTCCGGGAGGACGAGTGGGTGGGGGGTGCGCTGTCGTTCGGCGCGGGACCAGACGCTCCGGCCATCGCCGTCACGATGCGCGATGTGCGCTGCTCGATGGTGAACGTGGATCCGGACTCGGCAAGCGCAGCACCAGAGGTGCTGAAGGCCTGCGTCCGCGCGAATCAGAACAATGCGGGAATTTACGGGGCGGTCACGAGCACAGGTCGCCTGGAGGTCGGGCAGGCCATCTTTTTCCGGGCACGGAGCGCGTGACCGGTCTGTTCCAAGGAGGGAATCGATGTCCGCGATCGAGAATCGCATTCGAGCTCTCGGGCTCTCTCTTCCTCCGGCACCGCGACCTCCGCAGGGGGTGGTGCTGCCCTTTCAGTTCGTCCATGTTCTCGGAAAGCGGGTCCTGATTTCAGGCCACGGCCCGCAAGCGCTGGACGGTACCTTTGCCCCACCGTTTGGCAAGGTTGGTGGCGAGGTTTCCCGGGAGCAAGGCTATGCGGCGGCACGACTCACGGCACTTTCGATTCTGGGAAGTCTCCAGCGCGCCCTCGGCGACCTCGATCGCGTGCGCGCCTGGGGGCGTGTCTTCGGGATGGTGAATGCGGCTCCCGGCTTCAACGAGCTGCCCAGCGTCATCAACGGCTTTTCGGATCTGATCCTGGAGCTCTTCGGCCCCGGGGTGGGCGCGCATAGCCGCAGTGCGGTTGGAATGGCCGAGCTGCCGTTCAACCTCCCCGTCGAGATCGAAGGCGAGCTGGAAATCTGACCCGGCCTGGGCTTCAGGCGGCCGAGGCCTGCTCGCGCAGGACGACCTCGAAGCGGCTGCCGCCGTTTTCGCGAGCAAGACACACGGCGTCTCCGTCGTAGGTCTGTGCGATGCGCTGGACCAGGTAGAGCCCGAGTCCGACTCCGCCGTCGTCTGTCTCGCGGTGCCCGGCGCGCCGGTAGAAGGGCTCGAAGATGCGCTCGCGCTCGCCCTCGGAGACGCCCGGGCCGCGATCCTGCACCCAGACGCGGACGGTATGCCTCGGTTCGTTCATGACCTCGACGCCGCACTCGACTTCTTCCCCCGCACCGTGGCGCTGCGCGTTCTCGAGCAGGTTCCTGACGAGCATCCTCACGAGCCTTGCATCCGCGCGAAGCTGTATCGGGCGGGCGTCGACCAAGCGGACCACGGCGCCCGTGCGGGCGGCTTCCTCCTCGAGAATTTGCCCGACGTCGACCGGCGAAGCCGGCGCGAAAGGGGGCTGGAGATCGAGGCGTCCGGCCACGAGCAGCTCCTCGACGAGAGCGTCGAGCTCGTGAATCTCGGCAACCGCGTCGGAAATCCTCTTGCCGGACGGATCACCCGGCAGCAGCTCGAGCGCCAGCCGGAGGCGGGCGAGCGGGGACCGAAGCTCGTGCGAAACCATGGCGAGCATCCGGCGCTGCGCTTCGACCAGGGTTTGCAAACGCCCGGCCGTCTGATTGAAGCTTGTCGCGAGGCTCGCGAGCTCGTCTTCGCCCGACACCTCGAGGCGCACGCCGAGATCTCCTTCTCCCAGGCGCCGCACCCCCGCTTCGAGCACGTCGAGCCGCCGCGTCACGAGGCGGGCCACGGGATAGCTCGCCAGCGCCAGCACGCACGCCAGGGCGATGACCGCGACGAGAAAGCCGACCGGCCGGGGAAGATTTCGCGGCTGGATCACCAGCGTGCGTCCGTCCTTCATCCGCACGGCCAGGGTGTGTCCTGCAGGCGCCCGGAACCAGTCGGGGAGGGGCGCGCCCGTGCGCGGCCCGGGCACGTCGACCGACGTGAACGCCAGACGCCGCCCGTCCGGTCCGAAGACCGCCAGGTGAAGAGGCCACTTTTCCGACACGCGCTCGACGGCCGCCTGCAGCTCGGACTCGGGCTGGCTGGCGGCGGGCAGCTCGCGTGCCACCGCGCCGGCGTGGTCCTCGAAGTGCGGCCTCAGATGGGCACGGAAGAGATCGGAGAGGAGCACGTGGCCCGCCACCGCAGAGAGCACGACGGCAAGCAGGACGAACAGCAGCAGCGTCGCGAAGATTCGATGGAACAGGCGGCTCCTCATGTGCGGCTGTCCTCGGGAAGGCGCGCGAACTGATAGCCGGAGCCGCGCACCGTCACCACCCTGCGGGGATGTGCGGGATCGTCCTCGATCGCGGCGCGAATGCGGGAGACGTGGACGTCGATGCTCCGGTCGAAGGCTTCGTGCTCCTCGTGACGCAGCCGTTCGAAGATCGTCTCGCGCGAGAGAACGCGTCCGGCGTTTCGCGCCAGCAGGTGGAGGATGTCGAACTGGTACGCGGTGAGCGTGATGGCCACGCCGTCGCGCCGCACCTGGCGCGCGGCGGCGTCGATCTCGAGGCGGCCGAACCGCAGCGCGGCGTTCTCGGTCGAGGCCGGACCCGACCGCCGGCGGACGATGGCGCGCAGACGCGCCAGCAGCTCCCGTGGCTCGAACGGCTTTGGGAGATAGTCGTCGGCGCCCAGCTCGAGCCCGACGATCCGGTCCTCCGGATCACCGCGCGCCGTGAGCATCAAAACGGGCACGTCAGAACCTGCTCGCAAGCGGCGGCAGACCTCGAAGCCATCGAGGTCGGGGAGCATGACGTCGAGGATCACGGCGTCGAACCGGCGGCTCGCCGCCAGCGCCAGCCCCCGGGTGCCGTCGGGTGCCGTGGCCGCCGCGAAACCGCGAGGGGCGAGGTACTCGACCAGCATCGCCGCGAGCTTCAGGTCATCGTCGATGATCAGGACCTGTTCGCTCACGTGCCCTCGCGGCAGAACGGCGGCCCCGAAAGAGGCCGCCGCCGCCGAAGCGATGCTACTCGATGCGTTCGACCGGATCAGGGTCGGTCCCGTGACTCGGAGCTTTTCGCGTGATGCAGAGCGAGCTTGGCCCGCTGCGAGGGGGTCAGCACCTCGGCGATGTCGCCGAGAGACTGAGCCAGCTCCCGGGAACCCTGGTCGATCCTGGCGAGCGCCGTGGCCCGTGTCACCTCGATGGCTGCGCGGTCCACCGTGTCGCCGCTCACGGCGGCGAGGAGCTGGCTGTGCAGCTGCTCATGCTCGGCCGCGAGAGCCTTGTGCCGGGCGAACCCCGCGTCGACGATCGCCTTGATCTGCTGCTTCTGAGAAGCGGTGGCCCCCACCTTGTCGAGCTCCCTGGTGATGCGGAGCTCGATCAGATCGTGAGCTTCGGCGCCGCCGCCGTGCATGTGGTGGTCCAGACCTGCTCTCGCCACGCGTGCCGCGCCGAAACCGGCCGCGAGCAGGAATCCGGTACCCAGCATCAGCAATCCAGGCTTCAGCCACGAGCTTCCGCGCCGGATGGTCTCTTCGGGTGATGTCATCGTCTTTCTCCTTCTTTCGCGCGGCGTCTGCCGCGCTCACGAAAGCAATCTGGCCCCCCAAGGTTGCTGGGGTGTGTCTGGCTTGCAAAGTTTTGTGAAGCGGCTGGCGCCTCGGCGCAATATGCCGCCCGGAGCCGGACCGTGATGCAAACCGAAACGGACAGGAGGTCTTCCGAATGAAAGCTTCAGTCTTCGTCGGCACCAGCCTCGACGGCTTCATCGCGCGGCAGGGAGGCACGTTCGACTTTCTGTTCGCCGGCGGCGTCGAACCCGAGCCTCACGGCTTCGAAGAGCTCCTCGCCTCGGTCGACGCACTCGTCATGGGGCGCAACACGTTCGATGTCGTGCTGGCGATGCCCACGTGGCCCTACGGGAGCAAGCCCGTGTACGTCCTCAGCAGCCGGCCGATTCTTTCGACCCCTCCCGACGTGGCGGTGGAGCGCATGTCCGGCACTCCGTCCGAGGTTCTCGTCCAGCTGAGCGCCCGAGGAATCCAGCACGTCTACGTCGATGGCGGACTGACGATCCAGGCTTTCCTCAGGGCGAGGCTCATCCAGTCGCTCACGATCTCCCGCGTGCCTGTGCTCATCGGCTCCGGAATCGCGCTGTTCGGCGCGGTGGATGCCGACATTCCCTTGAGGCACATCGCGACGCGGCAGCTTGCGGGCGGACTCGTGCAGAGCGAGTACGTCATCGAGCCGGCGGCCTGACCTCATCTCGGCTGCGATGATCTTCCTCCGGGAACCTTTCCGAATCGTGCGGGTCCAACCCTTGACATGCTCGAGCTTCGAGACGTTTCCAAGCGGTACGACAACCGGGCGGCCGTTCAGAACCTGAACTTCACGGTGAAGCCCGGCGAGGTCACGGGCTACCTGGGTCCGAACGGCTCCGGAAAATCCACGACGGTGAAGATGCTCGCGGGCCTTCTTTTGCCGAGTACGGGCGACATCCTCTGGAAAGGAAAGTCCATCGCCCGGAATGTCGTCGCCTTCAAGGCGCAGATCGGCTACGTCCCCGAGGAAGCTCACCTCTACGGCTACCTTTCGGGTCTCGAGTACCTCGAGTTCGTGGGACGTCTGCGGCGAATGCCCGAGCGCAC
This sequence comes from Thermoanaerobaculia bacterium, assembly GCA_039919545.1. GTDB lineage: Bacteria > Acidobacteriota > Thermoanaerobaculia > UBA5066 > UBA5066 > JBDSFL01. The sequence continues at coordinate 8,758 of JBDSFL010000299.1, forward strand.
GCTGCAGAGGCGGATCGAGAGCCTCCTCGACATCTTTCTCCTCGGCCAGGCCAAGCACGCGCTTCTTTCGTCTTATTCGAAAGGGATGCGGCAGAAGATCCTCATCACCGCGGCACTGCTTCACGACCCCGAGCTCCTGGTGTTCGACGAGCCGCTCTCCGGCCTCGATGTCACGTCTGCCCTGGTGTTTCGTCATCTGCTCAGGCTGCTGGCGCTCGAGGGGAAGGCGATCCTGTACAGCTCCCATGTGCTCGAAGCGGTCGAGCAGACGTGCAGCTCGGTGGTGATCCTCTCGAAAGGCAACGTCGTCGCGCACGACTCCGTCGCGCGGTTGAAGGAGCTGATGAGCATGCCGTCGCTCGAGCACGTCTTCACCCGGCTCGCCGTTCCCGACGACCCTCGGCTCACCGCCGCGTCGATCGTCGCCGCCATGGCGCAGGGTTGATGCGCCGATGACGGCGAGAGCTTGAGAGCCGCGGGTTCCTTTCGCCTCCTCATCCGGCATTTCAGCGCCCGCCTGCTCGAGCTCGACGACGTCGACCCCGACGGGGACCTGGATGTCAGCGTGAGCCATGTGCTGGCCTGCGTCGCCGGGCCCGGGGTCGTCCTGCCGTTTCTCTGCTACGTGAAGTTCATCGGAAACGCGCTCGGCGGGCCGCCGACCTCCGCCGTGATCGAGCAGATGGCCTGGGCCGACCGCGCCCTTTTTCTTTCGCTCGCCATGGCGACGGTCGGGATCGCCACGCTCGTCTTCTCGGAAGGTCTCTTTCCCGACGACAAGGATTTCCTGAACCTGATGCCGCTTCCCCTCACGCCCGCGCAGATCTTCGCGGCGAAGCTGGCGTCGCTGGGTTCCCTCCTGGTCCAGCTCTTCGTGGCGAGCAACGGCGTGTCTGCGGTCGTCTTCCCGATGATCGTGGCCCAGGTGTCGTCCCGCACCATCCCGGTTTCGCGTCTCATCGCCGCTCATCTCATCTCGCTGGGGGCGGCGTGCCTCTTCGTGTTCCTGGCGCTTTCCGCGCTTCAGGGGCTGCTTCTCGGAGTTCTCCGCGGTGCTCTCTCCCGCCGCATCTCCGCCCTCGTGCAGGTGGGAGGAATCGTCCTGCTCGCGTCACTCGTCGTTTCCTCGGGTCCGATCGCCGTGTCGTGGCAGACGCATCTCGACGGCGGCGGAGGCGTGAGCGCGCTTCCCCCGATCTGGTTCCTCGGGCTCTACGACGTGCTGCTCGGCACGACATCTTCTTTTTCGAGGCTGGCCGCGGATCGGGCTCTCCTCGCGCTCGGGATCGCCTTTCTCGCCTTCGTGGCGAGCTATTTCGGCAGCTATCGGGGGTTCCTGCTCCACGCGGGCGCGGAGAGCGGCTCGGAAAACCGGCGCGGCACGACACGCGGAGGCGCGCTCGCCGCCCGGTTCACGGACCGCGGCGATCCGGTCCGTCGCGCGACGTTCCAGTTCTTCGTCCGGACATTCCTGCGGACGCCGCGTCACCGCCTGATGCTGGCGGTGCTCTTCGGCTCCGGGCTGGCGCTTGCGCTGCCGGCGATTCGGCTGGCGACAGCTCCCGCCGGCGCGGGTTCTCCCGCCTCCGGCCTTCTCGCGGCCCCTCTCGTCTGCATGTTCGTGATCCTGCTCGGCAGCCGGCTGGCGTCCTCGGTGCCGTCGCAGCTGCGGGCGAGCTGGGTGTTCCGGACAATCCTGTCCGACGAGGTTCTCAGCTGCCGGCGCGGCGTGAAGAGCGCGATGGTGGTCGTCGGCGTTCTCCCTCCGGCGTTCGTATCGGCAATCGTGGTCCTGTCGATCTGGGGTCCGGGTCTGGCGCTGCTGCACCTGGCGTTCGACGCGGCCGCGGGCCTTCTTCTCGTTGAGCTCCTCGGCTGGAGCGTGCGAGGCGTGCCGTTCACGACGTCGTTCCGGCCGGGTGGCGGAAGAATCACCGAGCAAATGGCGATCGTTCTTGCCGCGTTCCTGCTGTTCGGATACGGCCTGGCGGCGCTCGAAGAGGCTCTGCTCCGGTATCCCGCCGGCATGGCTTCGTTTCTGGCCGCGACCGTGGCGATTCTTCTGGGATCCCGCCGTCTGGAGACCGAGTTTCCCGGGGATGCGGAAGTCGTCTTCGACGAGCTGCCGGACACTCCGGCGCTCGGGCTGGAGAATTGAGAGATTGAGATTCGCCCATGCGCCGAAGCGTCTGGTGGGTCGGAGTGGCCGTGCTCGCCGTGGGCTGCCACACCGCTGCCAAGCCGAAGGAAAGCGACACGCTTCACCTGGCGATGGAAGAAGACGTCATCCCGCTCGATCCCCATCTGCACGACGACAGCGTCACCCACTCGGTCCTGAGCAACGTGTTCGATTCGCTGGTCACGTTCGACCGGTCCATGCGGATCGTCCCCGCGCTGGCCACGCGCTGGGAGAACCCGTCGGATCTCGTGTGGCGATTCCATATGCGGAAGGGCGTCGTGTTTCATGACGGGCGGCCATTCACCGCCGCCGACGTGAAGAACAGCCTCGGGCGCGCGAGCCGCACGAAGACGAGCCACTTCCTCTCGTCCATCACCCGCATCGGGGTGCTCGACGGGGAGACGCTGGAGATCGAGACCCGTGCTCCCGAGCCGGTCTTGCTGAACAAGCTCGTGAAGGTGGGCATCGTGCCCACCGGCACTCCCGAGGCGCCGCATGCAGCTGTGGGCACCGGCGCGTACCGCGTCGTCGTGTACAAGAAGGGGAGCTTTCTGGAGGTCGCGGCCAGCCCGGGATTCTGGGGCGGGCGGCCCGCCATTCCGCGCGCCTTCTTCGACGTCGTGCCGCAGCCCGCGAAGCGTGCAAGCGCCCTTGCGCGAAGGGAGATCCAGCTTGCGCGCGACGTGAAGCCGGTGGATCTCGGCGCGGCAACGCCGGCGCTGCCGCTCGCGCACATCACCTTTCTGTCCGAGCCGGGCCTCAACGTCACGTTTCTCGGCGTGAGCCTTCGTGCAAAGGGGCCGCTTCAGAACGCCAGGGTGAGAAGGGCCATCTTCTGGGCGCTCGATCCTCAGGAGCTCCTCGAGACGGCGTGGACGAACGCCTGCACTTCGTCCCGCGACAGAACGGACAGGTGGTGCTCTTCGAGCTCTCCTGGCGTTCGTGAGCCATATGGACGCGCTCGCTATACTCAACGTGTGAATCCTGCCCAGAATCAGAAGCTTCGTCACCTGCTCGAAGGGCAGCGCGTCGCCGCGCTCGGTACGCTTCAGGCGGGAGAACCCTTCGTTTCCATGGTTCCGTTCGCGCTCCTGCCGGATGGCACCTTCGTGATCCATGTGAGCTCGCTCGCGTCGCACACCGGCAATATGCTCACGAGTCCCCGCGTGAGCCTCCTCGTCATGACGGCCGACACCTCGGACGTCGAATCGCAGGCTCTGGCTCGCGTCACGGTCCAGGGCGATGCCGAGCAGGTCGCGGCTTCGCACCCGGGCTTTCCCGCGGCGAGAGGGGCTTATCTCACGCGCTTTCCGCAGGTGGCCGAGTCGGTGGCGTCTCACGATTTCTCCTTTTTCGCGGTGCGCCCCACGTCCGCTCGCTACATCGGAGGGTTTGCCCAGGCCTTCAGCCTGAGCCCCGATGCGCTCGCGGGAGCTCTCCACTCAGCCTGACGGCGTTCCAATCGTGCGTCACCCGAGGAAGTCCCCCGCGTGAAGAAGACGGTCATCTTCTACGGCCTCCTCGGCGGCGTCCTCATCGCGCTCCTCAAGCTCGTCGAGTTCCGCTTTCTCGTGCTCGAGCATTCGCTGGAGATCTACGGCGGCCTCGTGGCGCTGCTCTTCTCCGTGCTCGGAATCTGGCTTGGCCTGAAGCTCACCAGGACCCGAGAGACCGTGATCGTTCGGGAGGTACCGGTTCTCGTCGAAGTGCAGGTGCCGATGCCGGCCCCCGTTTCCGCCGCCGGGCCCTTCGCTCCGAATCGGGCGCGGCTCGAGCAGCTCGGAATCACCCCGCGCGAGCTCGAGATCCTCGAAGCGATCGCGGGTGGATTCAGCAATCGCGAGATCGCCGAGAGGCTGTTCGTGAGCGAGAACACCGTGAAGACGCACGCCGCCCGCCTCTTCGACAAGCTCTCGGCAAAGCGGCGCACACAGGCCGTGCAGCTGGCGAAGGAGGCCGGCCTCATCCCCTGAAAGGGTGATTCTTCGAGAGGTTCGCTCAAAATCACCCTTTCGGGTGACGCGCGAAACCGGGTGGAATGCACATGCTGCGGGCCGAGAGGAAACGACCATGAAAAAAACCGTGCTCACCTTCGGCCTGATCTCCGGCGCCATCGTCTCGGCGATGTTCCTGCTGACCATGCCGTTCCACGATGCGATCGGGTTCGACCGGAGCATGATCGTCGGCTACACGTCGATGGTGCTCGCCTTCCTGCTGATCTTCTTCGGCGTGCGCTCGTACCGGGACAACGTGGCCGGTGGCACGGTTCGTTTCGGCCGGGCGCTGGCGGTGGGGACGCTCATCGGTCTGGTGGCGTCGCTGTGCTACGTGGCCATGTGGCAGGTCGTCTACTTCAACTTCATGCCCGACTACCTGACGAAGTACCAGGCGCACGTCCTGGAAAAGGCGCGTGCGAATGGCGAGAGCGCCGAAGCGATCGCCAAGCAGAAGGTGGAGATGGAAAAGTTCGAGAAGATGTACCAGAACCCGGCCTTCAATGCCGCCCTCACGATCCTCGAGCCGATGCCCGTCGCGTTGATCGTGGCGCTGGTGTCGGCTGGCGTGCTGAGCCGGCGGAAGAAGAGCGAGGCGGGAGCCGCCGGAGGGATGGCGCGGGCCGCGATGTAGGGGCTGAGGAATCAGTCGGGCTCGATCGTGCGCTCGACGTTGAAACTCCTGTCGCGCTGTGACCGTAGCAGGAGCAATGGCGCGTGCTGCGTGCGGAAATGGCGCCGGTCTCGTTCGAACGTTGGCAAATTCGCGACGAAAGGTCACACTCTTGAACAAAAGCAACATCCGGCTCGCCGCCCTGCTTGCTCTTGCGAATTTCTTTTCGCCCGCGGCTCGATCGCAGTCCGCCGGGGCGATCACTTTTCCGACCGACTCTCCGCGCTGGGAGCTGCAAGGAAAGGCGAGTGCGGTCGACTATCTCGGTCGCAAGTCGCTCCTGCTCGAGGGTGGCGACGCGTCCTTGAAAGACTTCGAGCTGCGGGACGGCGTCATCGACGTCGACGTGGCGACGCCGGCGAAGCGCGGCTTCTTCGGCATCCAGTTCCGGGTCGACAAGGAAGGGAAAAACGGGGAGTGGGTGTATCTCCGTCAGCACAAGTCCGGCGCTCCCGACGCCATGCAGTACACGCCGGTCCTGAACACGGGGCTGAACTGGCAGCTCTACAACGGGCCGGGCTTCACGGGCGCCGTCGATATCCCCCGGGATGAATGGTTTCACCTCCGGCTGGAAGTGACAGGAGCGCAGGCAAGGCTCTTCGTGCGCGACATGGAGAAGCCCGTGCTCGTGATGGACGATCTGAAGAGCGGTATCGAGAGAGGTCAGGTGGCGCTGGCGGTGCTGACGGGAGCGACCTACTTCTCGAATTTCTCGATCCGGCCCACGCCTGACGTCCCTTGGGAGCGGCATCAGCCCGTGATGCC
>JBDSFL010000324.1:0-5306 GCA_039919545.1 Thermoanaerobaculia bacterium
GGTGTGGCCCCCGCGTCGCGCTTGTTTCGGTGCGCGATTCGTCCGGAAGCGCAGACGTATGCCGACCGAGATCCGGGCTTCCATTGGGCGCGACGTCCGCGCGCTTCGCGCCGTCCAGCAGATGCACGTGGACGCGAAGACCCCGCTCGCGCGCGAGCTCGATCATGCTCGATGTCCCGCGGCTCGCACCATCCCAGACGGCGATGAGCGCCTCAGCGTTCTCGGCCATCTGCTTGTTCCGAAGCGGTCCCGCGCGTTTTCCGAACTTCTCCCATTCCGCGGGAAAGCGCGTCACCGGCAGGCCGCGCTCCTCCGCCCAGCGCTCGCCGGCCTGGTCCGCTCCAGCGGCCGTTCCCGACACGACCGATGTGACGAGGTCGATCCAGGCGCACGTGTCGAGCGCCTTCCGGACGTCCTGCGTGGTCGCGCTCCGCGATCCGGCGATGATGACCCGCACTACTTGATCAGCTCCTGCAGCGCGCTCTGAGCCTCGTTGTGGCGCACGCCGGCGAACGGGCGGGAGGTCACGGTGTAGTTCCCGGCTGCGACGGGCGCGAACGGATCTCCCGTCAGGGCGATCTCGAAATAGCGGAGCTGGTTTCCGAACTTGCCGAGCGCCACGCAGGTCACCGCCTCCGCACCGGCGGCCCGCAGCAGGGACGCGGCGACGCCGAACGAGACGCCGTACGTCGTGCAGTCGTCCAGCAGGATCACGTGTCGGCCGGTGACCTTTCCCCGGTAGAACGGGTTGAGGTGCAGCGTCTCGATCTGCTCGCGCGGGTCCGCCCGATCGGTCACGCCGCCGCGCGAGCGCTTCGTGGACGCCACGTGCCGGATGAGAAGCGGCGTGGCTTTCTTCGCGAATCGCACGCGCGATGTCGTCGTGCGAAGGCGGTGCGTGAAATCGCTCAGCACCTCGGTGTCGTTGTTCGCGCTGCCCGATGACGGATAGAGGCCGAACATCAGATCGTGCGTCGAATCGCCCCCCGATTGCAGGAGCGATCGGGCGCCGACCACCAGCAACGCCTGGAGCCGCGGTCCTCCGTTTTTGACCGCATTCACGACGCGCTTCGCCCAGGCCGCCTGGGCATCCGTGACGTTCATGCCCGAGACGTTCGTCAGTGCCCGCACGGCGTACAAGGGCTCACTCCCTTCGAAGTACCAGCTTCCGGGCCAGCTCTCCACGAGCTTCACCACAGCCAGGAATTCCTCCGCCGTCAGTACCGAGATGCCGTAGCGCGCGGCGGGACTGAGCGGGAGCCACCCGGCACTCAGGAGGACGCCCCGCCCGTTCTTCGCCATCTGGACGTCCTCATCGATCGCGCCGAGAACAAGGAAGTCGTGGCAGGGGATCTCGAACTCCTTGCTCAGGTCCGCGATGATGGTTCCGTCCTGCCGGCCTTGGCGTTGGACGAACGTGACCGCGTCGCCCGGAAACTCGCCTGCGAACCACGCAGGCCGCGGGCCATTCGAGACGACGGCGACGGGCGTGTGCCCGGATCCCAGTTGGCGGAGCGCGCCCGCAAGCCCGTGATCCACAGCGTTACCGGGTGCGATGACCGAGGGCGATGTGAGGACAATCGACACGAACTCACCTCCGATGTGCGGGCCGAAAACCGCTCGCGGGCGCCAGAATAGGCCGACCAGGGTAGCGCCTTCGCCGTGATCCCGCCAAGGCGCGGTTCGCTCGACGAAGAGCTCGGACGGAGCAGGTAGGCCTCCGAGCTTCGCCCGGCGGAGCGAACGCTGCTGATAGCGTCAAAGCCGCTCCAGAGCACTTGAACCCAGGAAAATCACCGAGAATTCGCGAGGGAAAGACCCTCGCAGGCTTGCCGTTGGTTTCGTGTAACACCTTGAGCCCGAGTGTTTAGCGGTTGTTGCCTTGGATGGTAGGAGCCGACCCTGGGCACGGGCCGCGCTCTCCTGACGACGAGGGAAAGAAGTCGATAGCCATGGGTCCGAACGATGCAAAGTCGCCCGAATCCGTCACACCGAACCTGATCGCCTGTCGTAGGCATTGCCACACGAGGAAGCTGCCGCTCACGACTGCAGAGGTCGGCGACGCCACGTCCCACGGGACCGCGCCCGTCTACACCTTTCAATCCAAGTGCGGCATCTTGCCCAAGCCCCTGCTGCACGGCGCGGGTTGCAACCCGCGCTGGTCCGCCTGCACCATCGCGCGCTGGCTCAATGGCACCCTCCCACCTAGTGTCGTGACCCGGAAGTTCGCAGGCAAAACCGCTTAACACTTTCGAGAATCTCATCGGCGGTCTTGACCCAAACGAAGGGCTTCGGCTGCCGGTTATGTGCGTCCAGATACGCTCGAATGGTCTTCTCGAGAGCGACGGTGCTGCGAAAAGTTCCGCGGCGAATCTGCCTCTGAGTGAGCAGACCGAAAAAGCGCTCGACTTGGTTGATCCAAGAGGAGCTGGTCGGCGTGAAGTGGATGTGGAACCGTGGGTGGCGTGCGTACCAAGCTTTGATCGCCGGTGTCTTGTGGGTGCTCGAGTTGTCGAGAATCAGATGGATGTCGAGCTCAGGCGGAGTCTCGGCATCGATTCGGTCCAGGAACTTTCGGAACTCGATGGCGCGGTGCCGGCGATGGAGCTCTCCAATGACCCGGCCGCTCGCTACGTCAAGAGCGGCGATAGCGTGGTTGTGCCGTAGCGGGCGTAGTCGTGCGTTTGCCGTTCAGGGATTCCAGGCGCCATCGGCAACACAAGTTGTGTCCGATCGAGCGCCTGGATTTGAGACTTCTCATCAGCACACAGGACCATAGCGCGGTCGGGCGGGTCCAAATACAAGCCAGTGATGTCGCGAACTTTCTCGACGAACTGCGGATCCTTGGACAGCTTGAAGGTCTCGCTTCGGTGAGGCTGGAGCCCGAAAGCGTGCCAGATGCGCAGAATCGCGGTTCGTGTCAGACCGGAGACCTCGGCCATCGAACGTGTGCTCCAGTGAGTCGCGTTTTCCGGCTTACGCTCGAGCGTCAGCGCAATCACTCGATCGATATCGTCATCTTGGATTTTCCGGAGCGCTCCGGGCCGGGGCTCATCAAGCAGCCCATCGAGCCCACGTGCGATGAAGCGATTCCTCCAGCGTCCTACGGTTTGGCGTGTGATACCCAGTTCGGTGGCCACGATGCCGTTGTCGTCAACGCTCGCACATCGAAGAACGATGCGCGAGCGCAAAGCCAGCGCTTGGCTCGTCTTCGGCCGTCGCGCCCAACGCTCGAGCGTTCCTCTCTCTGTGTCGCTGACTGCTAGTGGCCTGTAACGGTTGAACTGGTACTGCGGACTCGACGGGTGACATCGACGTACTTCCAGCGGATCGGTTTTGCACTCTTGTTGTAGTGCCTGATGTAGCGCAGGAGCTTTCGGGAGAGATCCTTGACGGAGCGAAAGACGCCTCGAGCGATCACCTCGCGCTCGATCTTGCCGAACCAGATCTCGACTTGATTGAGCCACGAGGAATAGGTCGGCGTGAACTGAAGGTGAGGGTTGGGGTAGTCGGCGAGGAACTCGCGGACGCGGTTGCTCTTGTGGGCCGAGAGGTTGTCGGCCACGACGTGGATTTCGCGACCAGGCGGCTGACTGGCGATCACATCGGCAAGGAACGCCACGAAGGCTTCGCTCGTGTGATGCGCGACGGTCTTGCCGAGGACCTCGCCGGTCTTGGTGTTGAGGGCGGCGTAGAGCGAAAGCGTTCCGTGGCGGAAGTACTCGAAGCCGTGGCGCTCAATGCGTCCAGGTGAAAGAGGCAGCACTGGGTCGAGTCGATCGAGAGCCTGAATGGCCGTCTTCTCGTCCAATTGAATCCGTGTCGCGTATGTTTCTTTCGATTGCGGCTCGCGCACACGTCAAGCCCGTGCAAATCAGAGAATTGCAATCAAATGCGGGCTCTTTGGTCGAATAGGAAAGACCACCGGCTCTTACTACCCGGACGACGACTGGTCGCGAACCGGCGGCGTCGTTTTGCCTCGACGACAAACCGATCGGCCTTCAGATGACCTACGACAGCTACATAGCCACGACCTTTTCGATATGCCGCGCCACATGACCGACCCGAAAGATGTCCAGAGTGTTTCGGGTCACCGACGCCAAGAATCGCATGACATCGAGCACCTCAAGGGTCGTTCCGGCTGACCCGAATGATCCGATCGAGTACACGAGCACATCGGTCTTCCCGCAACGATGAGTCACTCACTAAGCTGCTGTGGCTGGCGCAGCAGGAAATCTCCAGGAAGTGGACCGCCTTCAGCGTGGCGCAGCGGCCCCGGCCGCAAGCGCCCACCTTCTTTTCGCCGCCGGTCTCGTTGCGCGAGCGTCTCGGCGCGCGAGCGGAGGCGAGGATGGCTGTGGAGCCACTCGAAGAACGGTGCCGAGCGGACGAAGAGATCTCGGCCCGGGAAGCGTAGTCCGGCATCCTCGAAGTCGGGTGTGAGTGCGTACGTCGAGCGGATCGTTCGGCCAAGGATGGCCGCGATCTGCCGCACCCCGAGACGCGGAGCGACCGGGAGTTCGTACGGCGCGCGCACGCCCGCAGGCCAGACTTCGATCGTGACGGTCTCTGCCGTTCCCGGCAGGTCGAGGACCCACGGTAGCCGCGGCAGATCCTTCCGGCATGACGGGCATCGAAACCATGCCTCCTCGCAGGGCGAGGTCGTGGTGGGGCGCGGGGGGTGGAGGCCGGCAGCGCCGACCAGAACGGGAACGTCCATGCTCTCCTCCTCTTCGGCCGCGGCTGGATGGATGTCCGCGGCTCGCTACCCAGAAGAGCGTGGAAACGAAGGTCTTTTTCTCAGAGACCGTCGAAAAAGAACTAGGACAAGCCGTGGACCTTCCGCTGAAGCCGTTCGAATGGTTGCCGGCGGGTCGCATCGGCCTTGTATGCCCGCAGCCGGTCGGCGACGATGGCGTCACCCTCCTCTCGGCAGCCCTGCGCGAGGAGCACGGCCGCCCGTGCGATGTCCAGCTCGTCCCAGACGTGGTGCGCTCGCTCAATGTGCAGCCGATCCAGGAGCCCCCGGGCTTCGAGGATGTGCGCCTCTGCGCCATCGAACTCCCGCCGGGACTCCTCGACGGTGGCGAGCGCCACAAGATCCTCGACGATCGCAAGGCTGGGCGTGAGGAAGGTCTTCCGGTCCTTGGCGACCGCTTCTCGGAGCAGCGAGGCTGCCCGCTCATACTCGCCCCGGTCCCGGAGGACGAGGGCGAGGTTCCGCCTGGCGAGCGTGACGTCGATGTGGTCAGGGCCGAACGCCTTCATCGAGATCGCGAGCGACTCCTGGTACGCGAGTTCGGCGG
>JBDSFL010000325.1:0-4477 GCA_039919545.1 Thermoanaerobaculia bacterium
AGCGGCGTGCGCAGCTCGTGCGAGGCCGCCGTCCAGAAGCGGGTGCGGAACACGGCGGACTGCCGCGTGGCCTTCTCCAGCTCATCGAGCCGGTGCTGCGTGTCTTTCAGCTCGCGGGCGAGCCCTGTCTCGCGTGCGCGGCGGGCCACGGCGCGGCTCAAATCGCGGAACAGGATGATGAACCAGCCTGTGTCTTCCCGGCCCCCAGCCTCGCCCAGAGGAATGGTCAGCAGCTCGGCCGGCACCAGCTCGCCGGTGGGCGTCGTGATCTGCACGCGCGCTCCCGCCAGCGTGAGCGAGTCGAGCGGGCGGCGTGAGGCGGATTCCTCCGGGTCGTCGCGGTCCACCCTCTGCTTCAGCAGCGTGTCGTAGGCCAGGCCCATCAGCTCGGGCGCGGTGCGCCCCGTGAGCCCCAGCAAAGCGCGATTGGCCGAGAGAAACCGGCCCGCCGAATCGAAGATGCCGAGCGGCTCGGGCATGTCCATGAAGGCGCGCTCGAGCGTATCGAGCAGGCGCCGTCCCTCGCGCCGCTCGAGGTCTTCCAGGTCGACCTCGGTGTGCTGAGGCCGCAGCACGCGCCCCAGCAGCCGCGCGGCCGCGCGGACCAGCGCCACGTCGGCCAGCGAGAAGGGCTCTCGATCGCGCACGGCATGAAGGTAGAGGTCGCTCCCCTCCGGCAGCCGCTGGCAGAGCAGCGAGCGGATGGGGATGCCGGCGAGGTAATTGCTGGCGGAATCCATCAGGGGGTCGCGGTCGATCTCTTCGATCAGCACGCTTCCTTCCTGGGAGCCCGCCTTCACCAGCTCGGGGTAGCGGTCAACCTCGATGCGGCGGCCCACCACGCGGGTGCCGACGCTCGAGGCCGCGATGGACGCGAGCACGTCGCCAGGCGTCCAGCGCAGCAGGCTCACGCGGGAAGCGTCCAGCGCGTGCATCAGGGAACGCAGCGCCGGCTTCACGACGTCCACCTCGGGCGCGTCGCGTTTTTCCCACAGCTCCAGCAGGCTCGCGAGCCGGTGCCGGGAGAGCAGGATGGCCGAGCTGGCTCCGCCGGAGCCCGTCGTGAGGTCGCCCATCGCGCGCGTCCACGCGTCCTGGCCGAGCACCTCGAGCGCGAGCGGCGCCGCGGGTTCGCCCGCTTCGGCCAGCACGAAGATCGGCGCCGGCACCCGCTGGCGCTCGACGTAGGGCAGCAGCGCGGCGGCATCGGTGCTGCGCGCCGGCGGGATCACCACGATCATGTCCGGCGGCTGAGATTCCAGATAAGCGGCGGCCTCGCCGGCGGTGGTGGCGATGAACACCTCGGCCCCGATCGTCTCGAGTCGCTCGAGCACCGTTTCCGGCACGGGTCCACGGGGGGCATACAAGAGAATTGGGCGCATCGCGTGGGGTCTTGCAGAATACTCGCGTCTTATACTCGACGCGTGAAGATTGATTCGGAGCTCGTCGCCAGGGTGGCGAAGCTCGCCTCGCTCGAGCCCACCCCCGCCGAGGCCGAGGCCTTGGCCGGCCAGCTGACCCGGATCGTCGAGCATTTCGAGGCGCTTCGTTCCATTCCCGACGGGCTGCTCGTAGACACCGCCGACCCCGAGCCTTCGCCCCTCCGCGCCGATCTGGCCGGCCCCACGCTCCCCGAAGCGATCGTCTCCGCGAACGCCCCCGAGTTCTCCCACGGGCATTTCCTCGTCCCGCGTATCGTGAACCGCGCCGAATGAGCGCCGAATGAGCGGCGACGAGAACGTCGAGTCCGGCGGGATGATCGACGCCCTGCTGGACGGGCCCGCGTCCGCGATCAGCGTGGCCGTTCGGGAGCGGCGGGTGAGCGCGAGCGACCTGGCCGAGCGCGCCCTCGACCGTGCCCGCAAGAGCACCGACGCCCAGAGCGCGTTCCTGCACGTCGCGCACGATTTTGCCCGGGCGAGCGCCGCCGAGGTGGACCGCCGCGTCGCCGCGGGCGAATCGATGCCCCTGGCAGGCGTCCCCCTGGCCGTGAAAGACAACATCAACGTGGGCACGCTGCCGTCCACCGCGGGCTCGAAGATCCTGGTGGGCTTCACCGCGCCGGACAGCGCCACCTGCGTGCTGCGCCTCGTCGCCGCGGGCGCGGTGGTGATCGGCAAGACGAACTGCGACGAGTTCGGCATGGGCTCCTCGAACGAGAACTCGGCCTTCGCGAACGTGAAGAATCCGTGGGATCACACCCGCGTGCCGGGCGGCTCGTCCGGCGGCTCGGCGGCGGCCGTCGCCTCGCTGGCGGTGCCCCTCGCGATCGGCACCGACACCGGCGGCTCGATTCGGCAGCCCGCGGCTCTGTGCGGTCTCGTGGGGTGGAAACCCACGTACGGGCGCGTCTCGCGCTACGGGCTCATCGCCTTCGCCTCCTCGTTCGACCAGGCGGGCGCGCTGGCACGCACGGTGGGCGATGCGGCCACGGCCTTCTCGGTGATGTCGGGCGAGGATGCTCGCGACTCGACCTCCCTCCTCAGCCGCGTCCCCGACGTCCTCACGCATCTCGAATCGGGAGTGGCCGGCAAGCGCATCGGCCTCCTCGACGAGGCTGGCGCCGAGCAGGGCGGCCTGCACCCCGACGTGGCGGCCTCGTTCGAGCGCACCGCCGCCGAGCTGGTGAAGGCCGGCGCCACCGTGCAGCGCGTCTCGGTGCCGCGCGTGCCGTTCGCGGTTCCCGTCTATTACCTCACCGCCACCGCCGAGGCCTCGGCGAACCTGGCCCGCTTCGACGGCGTGCGCTACGGGGCGCGCCGCGGCGACACGACGCTCGCCGCCCTGTACAAGGAGACGCGCACCGCCGGCTTCGGCGCCGAGGTGAAGCGCCGCATCCTGCTCGGCACCTTCGCGCTAAGCTCCGGGTATCAGGACGAGTATTACGGCCGCGCGCAGAAGGTGCGCGCGCTGCTGCGCCGCGACTTCGAGGCGGCCTTCCAGAACGTCGACGCCATTCTCTGTCCCACCTCGCCCGAGCCCGCGTTTGCGCTCGGCGCCAAATCGGATGACCCGCTGGCCATGTATCTCGCCGACGTCTTCACCGTGCCGCCCAGCCTTGCCGGCATCCCGGCCATCTCGGTTCCGTCCGGCTTCTCCGCCGACCGGCTGCCGATCGGCATGCAGGTGATCGGACCGAACGATTCGGAGCCCCTTCTCTTCGCTCTGGCGCGCACCATCGAGAAAGTCGCCGGGGTGGTGGGCGTCCGCCCGCCCGGCGCGGTGCGTTGACCCGCTTTTTCGCAACCGGGCGGGTCAGGTTCCTTCTCCCCTCGTCTCTTCTCCTCTTCGTCACGGTCGCGATGGGGCTGGGTGCCACGCCGCTTCAGGCCGACCCCGCCGAGCGGGCCGCACCGCGCCGCATCGAGCTCTCCGAGGATTTTTCGGTTCTCCTCGCCGACGGCGCCATCACCGTGGAAGTGCGGCAGCTCGAGGGCGAGACCTCGGCGGAGTTCGCCAAGCGCATGGCCCGTGACGAGGGAACCACGCGTTCGATCATGAATCTGCCGCTGTCTCCGGGCCGTACGACGGTGCTGCCCTACGGCCTGATCTCCGACGAGGCCAAGCGCGCCGCCATCCGGGCCCTCTTTCCGTCCGACCTGCGCGACACCGGCGGCTGGCTGCACATCGCCGTGGGGGACGAGACCCTCTGGTCCATCGCGGACTGGTTCACGGGCACGCCGTCCCTCGGCTCGTCCATCGCCCAGCAGAACGGCTTCACGTCCAGCTCGGTCTCTCGCGGAACCGTCGTGCGCATTCCCGCCGAGATCCTGCTGCCGCCATTTCGCGATGCCGAGTCCATCAATGACGAGACGCCCATCCAGCTCGAGTTCGGCCGCGACGCGCGAGGCCGCTACGCCATCTACCGCCTGCGGAAGAAGGAAGCGCTCTACTCGGCGGTGGTGGTGCGTTTCACCGGCCGCCTGCATGCCGAAGACGTCGTTCAGCTGGCGCTGAAGATCGCCCTTCGCTCGGGCATCGACGATGTGCACGGCATCCCCGTGGGCTTTCCCATCAAGATTCCCTTCGACTATCTCTCCGCGGAATTTCTACCCAAGGAAGAGCCGCGCGCGCAGGAGCTGGTGAAGGAGAAGGCCGAGACGGCGCAGTTCGCCGCGCCTGCCAAGGCGAAGGGTCTCGAGGGAATTCGCGTCGTGATCGACGCCGGGCACGGCGGACGCGACACCGGCACGCTGCACGAGGGGATCTGGGAATCCACGTACGTCTACGACGTGGCGTGCCGTCTGCGCAAGCTCCTGAGCGAGACGACGCGCGCCGAGGTCGTGATGATGACCAAGGAGCAGCCGGGGGGCTGGCTAGCGCCGGATACCGACCTCCTGTCGAATCGCAAGAGCCGCTTCATCATGACGACGCCGCCTTACCTGCTGGCGGATCCCGTGATCGGCGTGAACCTGCGCTGGTACCTGGCCAACAGCGTGCTGAAGAGGATCGGGCCGGACAAGAAGAAGATCCTGCC
>JBDSFL010000362.1:0-11660 GCA_039919545.1 Thermoanaerobaculia bacterium
TCTTGAGGTTCTTCAGCTTCTCGTTGTACTCGTCGTAGGTGAGGAACGGGGGTGGGCTTGGCATGGGGAGAAGAGGTGAGGGGATGTGAACCTAGTTTGGAATGTCCACAAAATATCGTACAGACCCCTGCTCGGGGCTCGCGTACTCGTACGTGAGCGGCCGTGGGCCGACCGTCACCGTCCCGGCTCGCTCCCACGAGACCTTCGCGATGCCGAAGTCGATCACGACCGGCTCGCCGTCCGCGCGCACGACGACGTTCGCGGCCGAGAGGTCGCAGTGGATGACGCCGCGCTCGTGGGCGGAGCGGAGCGCGTCGAGGACCTTGGAGAAGAGGACGATCCGCTCGCGGACGGTGAGCCTCCGCGCGGCGGCGGCAGCCGTGATCGGCTCGGCGCCCTCCAGGTAGTCCATGACGAGGAGCGGCTCGTCGTCGGGCCCGGCCACGACGTCGACGAGGCCCGCGAGGTTCGGGTGCCGGAGCCGGCTCAGGATCGCGATCTCGAGTCGGTAGCGGGCGCCCTCCTCGGCAAACGACCCGCCGAGCGGCACCTTGAGCGCGAAGCGGCGCTCCTGGCCCTCGAAGGTCCGTGTCGCGAGGTAGATCCGGGCGGTGCCGCCCCGCCCGAGGAGGCGCTGGACCGTGTACGGGCCGAAGGTCTTCCCGAGGTAGCGCTGGTCGACGCGGTCCTCGAGGAGCGCCTCGACCTCGGCGCCGGCCCCGGGCGTCGGGGCGCCGAGGAAGCGGAGCAGCCCGTCGACCTCGGCGCGCAGCTCGGGGTCGTCGCTGCACCGCTCCGTGAGGATGTCCGCCCGCGCCTCGGGCGCGACGGCGGCGCACGCGGCGACAATCTCCTGCTTCCGCGCGAGCCGCGCGTCCGTCACGACGTGAGCTCCCGCTGGATGACGGCCTTCGCGTAGACCCACCGGCGGTGCGCGGTCGACGGCGGTGTACCTGTCATGGCAGAGATCTCCTTCAGGCTGAGGTCCGCGAAGAGCCGGAGCCCCGCGATTTCCGCTGCTTTCGGATCCTCGGCCGCGAGGTGGTCGAGCGCGGCGCTGAGGGCGACCGCCGAGACCACGGACGCGGCGGTCTGGCCGGGCACCTCGACGTGGTCCTGTGAGAGCGAGACCTCGGCCTGGATGTCCTGGGCCCGCGTCCGCGCGTAGTCGGTAAGGATGCGTCGCATGGCGAGGCACGCGGCGCGGAGGAAGTGCTGCCGGTCCGTGAAGGCGTGCCCCTGCCACTGCATGAGCGACGCGACCGCCTCGTTCACGAGCGCGGTCGGCTGGAGCGTGTGCCCGGGCCGCTCGCGGGCCATCTTCGCGCGGGCGATCCGGTAGAGCTCGTCGTACACGAGGGGCAGGGCCTCCTCGAAGGCTGCCTCGTCGCCCCCGGCCCACCGCCGGAGCAGGCCCGTGACGCGGTGCGCCGTATCCACGCGCTCAGTCATCTCGCTTCCTATCCGGTCTGCTCGGTTTAATCGAGGGCCCACGCGTGACCCTCGCCGCTGTGGGCCGCACCTTGATGATCGTTCCCCTAGCGCGGTGCTGGAGCCTGGGCTTCGTCCGTTGGCCCACCCACTCGCTGTGTGTCCTGAGCACGTCGCACTGCGCGAGCAGCGCCGCCGCGTCGATCTCGTCCAGATCGTCGAGCGAATTCTGAAAGGCGAAGCGGGGTTCCGAGATCGAGGGATCGAGTCTCTGAAGGACTCGAGAAATGCTCTCCGTGTGTATCGCACCTGTAGCGAGTTCGATAGCGAGGCATGTCCCAAGCGGTCGTGCATCGTCAGACGTTGGGAGTTGTTGAATCCACGTCTCCACGAACGAGTTCGAATCCGTTCTAGGGACATTGCTTTCTCTTAGGAGTCTCTCCGTCGCGTTCCAAGTCATCTCTAAGGCCTCAATTTGGAGCAACTTGATCCGACGGATACTTCGGCCGAGTATTGCCAAGGTGGAAGTTCCTTGGTGGCTGCTTTCGAGAGCGCTCAGGTTGTCGATGATGGCCTCCGCGTGTCCCTTGAGCTGGCGCGGAAGATGGGCCGATCCCCGCGTGATTACGGGCATCTCCGCCCCTATCTTGAGTCGCCGACTCCACGGAAGCAGGCCGTCGCCGCACTCACAAGTTCATCCATCACTCTTTCCCTATGAGTGCCTCCGGCGAGCCGTAGTTCACACATCGGCCGTCAAGAAAAGGCCGGCCGACGCCCTTCGTGGTAACGTCCTGGAAGAAAAAGGCACGTTCGACGGCACTGCTGCATGGATGCTGAGGAGAAGGCTCCGAAGACCGGGCCGGAGGTGGCGGAGCAGATCGCGACCGACGTGGCGCTACAGCGGAAGCTCGTGGAGTACGCCAGTGCGCGCTTCCACATCGCCCGAGAGACCGCGGAGGATCTCCTTCAGGACGTGATGATTGGGCTGATGACCAGAGAGGAGCTGATCCGGAGGCCCGAGGGCTTCACGTTCCGGGTGTTCCACCTCCGCTGCGTGCGTCATATTGAGCGCCTCGTCGATCGGCGGGAACTGCTCTCGAATCGTCCCCCGACGCCGACCCGGCCGATCCGCGACGAGCAGACATCGGCTGAGATGGCCGTCGCGCTGCAACAGGGCTTCCAGATGATCTCCGCCGGGTGCCAGGAGCTCCTGCGGGCCTTCTACTTGGAGGGGAAGAGCCTGAAGGAGACTGCGGACGGGCTCGCCCTCTCTCGCCGCGGCATTTGGACGCTCATCAACCGCTGCCTCTGGAGACTTCGGCGATGCTTCGATCGGTAGAGACCACGCCACACCCCGACGACCTCACCCTGCTGCGCTACGTCGTTGACGAGCTGAACGACATCGAGCGCGGCCACGTCGATCTCCACCTCCGGAGCTGCCCGCCGTGCGTCATCGCCGTCGCGGAGCTCCGAGACCTCGACGGGATTCTCCGCGACCACAAGGAAACGGTCCTCGGGCGACCAGACGAGGACTCGCTGCCAGCCGACGACCCCTTCCGGGAACGGCCGGAGATCGTCGATCGGCTACCCTCGGTCTTCGGCTTCGGTGGTCCGGGCTTCCTTGCCAACTGCCAGGGAGCGACACGTGAGGCTGGCCCGATCCGGGATCGCCTGCTCGCGGCCGGTGACGCGTCGTTCGCCGCAGAGCTCGAGAGCCTCGCGCTCGACCGACTCGTCCACCGGTACGCACTCGGCTACGCGCTGCAGGAGGCGGTGCGTCGCATCGCGCTGGGACCCCTCCGCTTCCTGCGCTTCGCCGAGCTGGCGGTTGCTCGCCTGCAGCAGGCGCCCACCCGCTCGTTCCGCGACATCCCGGCCGACCAGATGACCCTGACAGAATTCGCCTTCCCGCTCCCGGCCCTCATAGCCGAGGCGCGCCTCCTCGCCGGTGTCGCGCGGAACTGGACGGGCGAGTACGACCGCGGGGCGGAGGACTTCCGACGCGCCTACCAAGGGTTCGGGGAGGGGAAGGGGTCCGAGGAATCCTTCGCGACGGTCGAGCTGCACGAGGCGCAGCGACGGTGCTTCGCCGGCCAGGCGGCGCTCGGCCTGCCGCTCGCGAGCCGATCCCTCGCGACCTTTGAGGCCTACGGGCTCGATGAGGACCGAGCGCGGGCCCTCTACGCGCGGGCCGTCGGCCTCTCGTACCTCGATCGGGACGAGGAGGCGATCCTCGCGTTCGGCGCCGCGAGAGACGCCCTCGGTGCGGCGAGCCTCTGGGGCGCGTACGTCTCCGCGATCAACGGGATCGGGACGTGCCTCATCAAGCTCGGACGTCTCGACGAGGCGCGGCGAGAGTACGCCCGGGCGCTCCGGCGCACCGTGAGCGGCGAGCGACCGGCAGCGCACGCGTTCATCCGATACAACCTCGCACTGACCCTGTTCGAGCACGGGTACTACCGCCAGGCCGTGGGCGCCTTCCGGGGGGCCTCCGCTCTGTTCAATCGCCAGGGCATGCGCGCCGACGCGCTCGTGGCGAGGCTCTACCTCATCGAAGCGCTCGCGAGCTGTGGGAGCCTCGGTGCCGCGCACTCCGAGCTCGATCAGGTGATTGACCAGGTGAGGGACGATCAAACGCTCGACCCCTCGACCATTCGGGAACTCCAGGCGGCGCTCGCTGGTGATCAGCCAAATCTCTTGCGGCTCACGGAACTCCGCGAGGCATCCGAAGGCGAGATCCGGCGCCGGCTCACCAGTTAGGCCCAGCTAAGCGCAGCTACACCACTCCGCCCTGAAGGATAGTTGGGAGGACTTCGTCCCTCCCTGATTCCTTGAGCGGAACACTTCCGCTCCGAGTCCAGGTCGTGGCGGGCCGTGTTGCGACACCCGCCGACGCACGAACCAAGACGGCTTCGCGCATCACACCGCTGTATGAAAACGCGCCGGTCATCGGCACTTCAGGCCGGAAGACAGGAAAAGAGCGCTCTGTGACCGCTTCCAGGCTGTTCCCAAACCGGGACAGCAAGGAGGAGGAGTATGAAAACGAAGCGAATCTTGGCTGGCGCGTATCTCGCGCTCTTGCTGTCATTCGGTGCGGAGGCAGCCCAACCAAGGGAGCTGTCGCGGCCGGCGGCACCCAACCAGGTCTCCCCGCAACCTTCATCGCTGACCCGGTTCCTCGAGAGTGTCGCCAGGAGGCTCGGCCTGGACCCCACCAGCTCTGTGGATCCGAAAGGGTCAACGCCCCCGACCAGCACCGAGCCGGACTGCCCGCCGGGTATCGACTGCCGGAGCCATATGCCTATCGGCGGCTGAGCCTTAGGTTCGATCCGAACGCCATCCAGTGAAATCGAACGCGTGGGGCCGGAGGTTCGTCGGGACGGCAGGCGCCACGAGAGTATTCTTGAAAAAGATTCACCTGGTCGATCCAAAGTAGAAGTAGGAGACGTGCATGCTCCTCTCCTCGTATCTCTCACTCCTTGCGGGCGAAGTCGGGCCGGAACACCTCAACGGCGCTGTCGTCCTCCTAACCCTTGACCGGCCTCTCGACAGGCTCATCCAGCTCGCCATGGGCTTCGGGCCGTACCATCCTGGCGCCGAGAGCCCCTGGTCCCACTCGATTCTCCTCGCCGCCGATTACGCTGGCCCCTCTACGCCCGTCCTCGACTGCACGATCCGCGACAAGGATGGAAAGGTGCCGTGGGGCGGGTCGCTCACGGACCTCCTGCCAGGAGGCATTGCCGGATCCGGCGGCATCTACCGCGGCACGGTCTCCGATTACGACGATGCTCGTGTCACGAACTTCGGTGTCAAGTCGATCTTCGACCTGAGCGCGGACGAGAGGGCCGCGATCGTCGTTGAGGGCGAGAAGCTCCAGACCGCGGGCTACCACTATGACGTGCCGGGACTCGTACGAGAGCTCGTTCGCCTCCTCACGGGAGTCCCCATACCGGCGGGAAAGAAGCTCCTCTTCTGTAGCGCCTTCTGCCAGGCTGCGTACCGGAACGCGCTCGCGAGAAGGGGGGACTTCTCCCCGACGATCCGAACTGAGGACATCACTCCCGACGATATCTGGTACTCGAGCCTCGGCGCTGGCTACCTCCCGCCCACGGCTACGGTTGAGGCAGCGCCCGTCCTCTCGGTGGCGGCAACCCCTGCGCCTACCGCGGCCGGGCCGCCCCTGGGACCGCCACCCAGCTTCAGCCAGATCGAACACGTTGTCGTTCTCATGCTCGAGAACCGATCCTTCGACCACGCACTCGGGTCTCTGGGCCTTGAGAACCCTCCACGCGTCGACGGGCTCCGACCCGAGATGTTCAATCCGTCAGGGAGCGGCCGAGCCGTCCGTGTCTACCCATCGACCCTGCCGACGACTTCCCCGGACCCCAATCACGACCTCGCGAGCGTCCTTGCCCAGCTCACCGGACCCAACAAGGGCTTCGTCACGAACTACGAGGCGCTCTTCGCCGACACGGAGAAGGATCGCGCCGCTCAGATCATGGGCTACTACGACGCACGGACGATGCCGGTGCTCCACGCGCTCGCGAACGAGTACGGGCTCTCGGATGCCTGGTTCTGTCCGGTTCCCGCTGAGACGTGGCCGAATCGACTGTTCGCGCACGCCGCGACCTCGGCGGGGCACGTCCGGAACGGTTTGCCGGGCTTCCTTCGCTTCTTTGACATGCCGACGATCTACGACCGGCTGGGGGACGCGGTACGTGACTGGGCGTGCTACAACGACCAGATCCCGCAGATGGTCTGTATCCGGAACCTGAAGAACGAGTGGCTGAGGTCCCGCCATGAAGCCGGGAGCCACTTCCGAAGCATCCGCCAGTTCTACGGAGACTGTGACGCCGCAACCCTCCCGAAGTACTCGTTCATCGAACCGGTGTACTTCGGCGGCAGCGCGAACGACGACCACCCGCCCCAAGACATCTGGCAGGGTCAGCAGCTGATGGCCGACGTGTACCACGCACTTCGAGCGAGCACGCTGTGGCCAAAGACCCTCTTCTTCATCCTCTACGACGAGCACGGTGGTTTCTTCGACCATGCAACCCCGCCGAGGGTTCCTGGTCCCGGTACCAACCCACCCAGCCAGAATCAAGACGGCTTCGACTTCACGATGCTTGGCCCGCGTGTACCCTGCGTCGTCGTTTCACCCTGGATCCGAAAGGGTACCGTCCTTCGACCACCGGCGGGAGGTTTCTTCGATCACACGAGCGTCCTCAAGGCCGTCGAAAACCGCTGGGGGCTTGCGCCGCTCACCGACCGCGACCGAGGCGCCGCAGATCTCTGGCCATGGCTCGCAGAGCCGTCGGCCCGGTCCGACGACACGGCGACCTTCCGGCTGCTTACGGACTGGACGCCACCGGCAGAAACAGCGCCACGGAGCCTGGTGCTCGCCGCTCGGGCGTCGCTCATCGCACCCATCGGTATCCTCGAAGGGAAATCCGGATTTCAGGTCGCTCAAACGTTGGCAGGGCTGACCGACGTTCGCGTCGGGCTGCTTGCGGCCGAAGCCGATCTGGCAGCAATGCGCCCGGACCTCTCGGAGTATCAGCGTTCTCTCACCGAGCTCGCAGGAGCCATCGTGGAGGCCGGAGGAGGGGATGGCAGCCTCGACCGTTAGCGGCTTGTTTCGCCTATTCAGCCGGAGAGAGAACCTGTGTCGCACACGGCAGGAAGGAGGAATCCTAGGGTTCTCCCGCAGGGCACTCCTCGGTACTCATTGGAGATTAGCCGGCCCCCTGTGTGAAAACAGACAATCTGGATCCACTAGGAGGCAAGAATGTATGACTCGGCGCGCACAGGAATTCCTCGTCGTCTTGCGAGGGCCTCCGCTCGTCGAGCGGGCTGCGACCCTCGGGTTCCTCACTCGGCCGGAAAAGTCCCGATGGGCTCACTTCCGGCAGACACCCGGCTTCTCCGCGGCTTCATTCCTGGCCGCAGAGGGGATTTCCATGTGCTCCGCGCGTCCGAATCGAATGTGTGATGGAGGCCCGTGTCCATGAATTCACTCAGCAAAGTTGACTCCGTCATTCAGGCGTACGACAGCAAGCTCCACGTACCCGGCGTGGTCGCGGTGCGACCAGGGTACAAGCTCGAAAACGGCTGGCCGACGCAACAGCCCGCGGTCGTGGTCGTGCTTTCCGCCGGGGCGAGCGGTGCAGGGCTGCCCTCGACGATCGGTGGTCTTCCGATCGACGTCCGGACCGCGACGAGGATCGAGCAGTACCGGTTTGAGCACCCGGAGATGTACGCAGCGCTCGAAGCACGCCAGCCAGAGTTCCGGACGGAAGCCTTCCCGCAGGTGGTGCCACCTGCACCTGCGTCTGCAGGACCGACGGCGGCGCCGGAAGCCGCAAAGCCGCAGCTGCCGTACATACCGCCCATAGGCGCGACACTCGCTTCAGTGACGGGCCGCATCCCGATCACCTGCCATGCCAGCCCAGATGCTGGGTGGCCCACGCTCCGCTCGTTTCTGAGCGCGACGAAGACGAGCCTCACCGTGGGCCTATACGACTTTACATCGAAGCACATCCTCGATGAGGTGCGTCGGTCGCTGGCGGGTGCGAAGCGCTTCGAGATGGTCCTCGATAACCCGGCGCGTAATCCGACGGCCGACCAGTCGGATGTCGAGACGATCCAGGCAATTCAGGGCGACCTTGGGGCCGCCGCGCAGATGGAGTGGGCCCTGGTGCGATCCAACAAGGCCATTCCGCGCTGGATCTTCCCGACGGCCTACCACATCAAGGTGGCGGTACGAGACAGCGAATCTTTGTGGCTGTCGAGCGGAAACTGGAACAATTCAAATCAGCCGGACATGGATCCATTCGGCGCACCAAACGAGGCGGCAGATCAGAAGCTCGCGCGGAAAAGCGACCGCGACTGGCACGTCATCATCGACCATCCCGCGCTCGCGAGGACGTACGAGGAGTTCCTAGAGCACGACTTCGACGTCGCGCACTCCGAGTCGGGGGCCGCGCCCGCTCCACTGGCGATGTCTGTGCCGCTTGAGCTGCCGGCCGACTTCGAACTCGAGAGCCGTGCCGCTTGGCGGTTCTTCCCGCCGCTCCGCATCGAGGACGAGGAGATGACCGTCACGCCCCTCCTGACGCCAGACCCTGGGGTCTACGAGGCGGCAATGCTCGGCCTCATCCAGTCGGCGACGTCGAAGCTCTACGTCCAGCTTCAGTACATCCATCCGTCGGACAAAGAGGAGGACCGTGCCTTCGAGGCGTTGATCGATGCGGTCGCCGGACGCCTTCGGGCGGGAGTCGATGTGCGGATCATCGTGAGCCAGTACCAGGCGAGCAACGGCTGGCTCGAGCGACTCCAAGCGGCGGGTATCGACTTGGGTGTCGTCCGACTCCAGAACGGAGTCCATAACAAAGGCTTCATCATCGACTCCCGCACCGTCGCCCTCGGAAGCCAAAACTGGTCCGGCGATGGGGTCCTCCGTAACCGAGATGCCTCCGTCATCATCGAGAGCACGACCGCCGCCGCGTACTACGAACGCATCTTCCTCCATGACTGGACGAACGTCGCGCGGCAGAACGTCGACCCGACGGCCCCAACCGGAGAGACCCTTACGCGGGTGACTGCCTACTACATGCACGAGGACGAGCAGGCTGCTGCCATTCAAGCGATGGCAGCTCCGCTCGTGACACAGGCGTTCGCGATCGGGGTGGTGAGGGAGCATCAGATAGAAGACTTGAGGCGGGCGGGTCTCCTCGTGCGCGATGAACCTCCCGTGACGCAGGTATTGCAGGCTGAGCAGCGCAGGGCGGATGCGACGGCTGCGCCGACGAACTCCATGGCCGTGGCGGCGTTCGGGCCGCCGCCGGCCGCCGCGGCCAGTGCCGACGAACCGATTCCCGCTCCGGTGGACTATTACGTCGTACGGATCCGCGGGCCCCTTCTCGACGAGTGGCGCCAGGCTCTCGAGAGGAGTGGCGTCACGCTGCTCGAACGGCTCGGGAAGCGCATGTACAAAGCCCGTCTCAGCCAGAACGAGGTGCAAGGAATCAGCACACTCGATTTCGTCGAGAGCGTCCGGTGGATCTCCCCGTTGACGACCCCGCCGCAGATTTTCACGAGAGCTGCTGCGCCGCCGATAGGGCGCCAGCCTGTTAATGGCTGGAAGATGCTGACCTTTGATGTGCGGCTGCATGACCCTGCTGACAGACCAAAGGTCGAGCAATGGCTCGAGGCCCGTAATGATGCCTCTATCGCGGGCACCGGTACGCGAAAGATTCGGATTTATGCCCGGGAGGATGCTGCTGCGATTACTGAGCTGACACTCCTTCCAGAGGTGGACACGGTCGCCGAGTACGTCGAGCCTGAACTCTGCAACGATGCCGCCCGACGGCTCTTAGGTGTCGACGCTCCCGCCGGCCACATTCCCCCGAACAACGTGTCGCAGACGGGCGAAGGTCAGATTGTGGGCGTCGCGGATACGGGCTTAGATGACACGCATCCAGATTTCTCCGGCCGAATCGCGGCTCTGATCGGGCGCGGGCGGGCAGGCGACACGAGCGATCCAGAAGGGCACGGTACACACGTCGCTGGCTCAATCCTCGGCGACGGCAGCGCATCCGGCGGACAGATCCGCGGGGTTGCACCCAAGGCACGGCTTTTTTTCCAATCACTCTTGGATGCGAGTGGACGCCTCGGAGGTCTGCCCGTAGACCTGAATGAGCTGTTCGATGAGGCGTACGCGGCCGGAGTTCGGATCCACAACAACAGCTGGGGTGCAGCGACGCCGTCGCAGTACACGATCAACGCCGAGGAGGTTGACGAGTTCATCCACCAGCATCCGGACATGCTCGTCGTGATCTCGGCCGGGAATGCCGGCAGCGCCGCCGCGTCACGGAAGGCACAGCCCGGCTTTGTCGACTGGCTCTCCATCGGGTCGCCAGCGTCGTGCAAGAACGCCCTTACCGTAGGTGCAAGCCGCAGCGATCGGACGGATGGACCCTACGGCGCCATAACCTGGGGGCAAGGGTGGCCGCTGCAGTTTCCGGCTGCGCCTATCGCGCAGGAGCGCATCTCGGGAGATCCGAACTGCATGGCCGCCTTTAGTAGCCGCGGACCCTGCGACGACCACCGGATCAAACCAGATGTGGTCGCACCCGGGACCGACATCCTCTCCACCTGCTCATCCATCGCGCCGATCAGGAACTACTGGGGGCAACACCCAGGAAATCCGCGCTACGCATTCGACGGAGGCACGAGCATGGCGGCCCCGCTCATTGCCGGTTGCGCGGCGCTCGTTCGGCAGTTCTACATTGATGAGCGTGGCCATCAACCGAGCGCGGCCCTCCTGAAGGCCACGCTCATTAACAGCACGACGTGGCTCTCTGGGGCTGATTCCGTGGCACCATCGAACGGCCGGCCGAACTATCACCAGGGGTTTGGAATGGTGAACATGCAGCGCGCAATTCCGAATCCATCGGAGCCCGGCCTTGGCCTCGAGTTCAGAGATGGTTGGCAGACGCCCACCGAGGCGATCACCCGGACCGGGGACCGCCGCAGGTACCAGCTCCACCTTGGGCTGGACGTTCCAGATCTCCGCGTGTGCATGGCGTATACCGACGCACCGGCGCGCGGACTCCAAAACAATCTGGATCTGGTGGTCCAGTATGTCGAGGGTGGAAAGAAGTGGTTCGGGAACTCTGAGCTCCCCGACGCGCTCCTGATCCCGGATCCCGACAACAACGTTGAGATCCTTCGCCTCGCTCCCGCCCGGGCGGGCACGTACATCATCCAGGTTTTCGCCGGCAACATGCTGAAGCCGCCCCAACACTTCGCACTAGTAGTCAGCGGCGTTGGGATCGCGCCGCTCGTCGAGATCTAGGAGAGAGTGCGAGACCGTGAAGGGGGAAGTGTCGGAGGTGGCAGGCCCGCCACTTCTAGAGCCTATCAGGTCGTTCTGGCCTCCTTTCCTGAGGTGCTCTTCCTGCTTATTACTAACACCGCTGACTACTAGAGTGCGAAGTGTTGGGTACCGAACACCCCGGAGCGCAGGAGCCTGCGAACGCCTGCCCCTGATCTGGTTTTCCTTTCGTTGTGCGAGATTTCTGGCGAAAACCGAATTCCACCGCAGACAAAAAAGCATAGAACGAGTCTTTTGAGCCGGCTGACTTTCGGATTCCGCCTGGAGAGGGACACGAAAGGGGAACGATCATGAGCGTCATCTCGATGACAAACGCGGCGGCGGCCCGCCG
>JBDSFL010000370.1:0-5809 GCA_039919545.1 Thermoanaerobaculia bacterium
TGCGCTGGATCGCCGAGAATGCCGGCCTCGAGGGCTACGTCGCGGTCTCCAAGGTCTCCGAGCTCGAGCCCGGCAACGGCCTCAACGCCGAGACCGGCGAATACGGCGACCACGAAGAGCATCAGCATGGCGGCGATGCGGAGCGGGTGTGAACGTGCCCAGCTCGTGCGGGGCGCGGCAACCGGCAGCGGCTGCGGGATCTCGCTCACGATCTTCGCGAGGAGTTCCGGCGGAGGCGCTTCGCTCCCTCCCGGTTTCGCCGACAGCCGGCGGATCAGCGCACGTTCGGTTTCGTCGTCCATCGAATCCTTCACGCGACGGCTTCCCCGAGCCGCGAATAGGCCCTCTTCAGCCGCTTTCGGATGGCGACCGTCGTCACGCCCACCTGGCGGGCGATCTCGCGGACGGGCACCTCGGCCCAGAAGAACGCGGTCACCACGTACCGCAGCTCCTCGGGCAGCTCGAGCACCGCGCGGCGGAGACGCGCGGCCTCGTCCTTCTCGGACAGCCTCTCCTCGGAGGAGAGCTCAGGATCGACAGCGGCGCTCGCCTGCGCCTCGTCCAGCGGCACGATCCGGTGCGGACGGCGCACGTGGTTCAGGAACGTGTTGTACGAGATGCGGAAGAGCCAGGTGGAGAGCTGCGCGCGCCCGTCGAATCCGGGAAGCGCCTCCCACGCCTTCCGATACGTCTCCTGCGAGAGATCCGCCGCCAGATCGCGGTCCCCGCCCGTCATGCGGCAGAGCGCGGCGAAGACGCCGGCATAGGTGCGCGACACGAGGGCCTCGGCGGCCTCCCGATCCCCCGCCTTCACGCGCGACAGCAGGATCCGCTCGTCGACGACGTCGACGCCCGGAACCACGGCGGGTCGGGAGAGCGGAAACTCGAGCACGAAAAAAGTCAGGACCTCCGTCATCGCTGGTTAGACACTTCCGAGAGCCCAGAGTCAACCGGGAATGGTCACATCGGCAAGGGCCAGCACTCCAGGGGCGTCCAGCTCGTGGGGGGAGGCGGCGTCGGGACCGGTGCCGAATCGTCGATTGGCCGTCGCTGGATCGCTTCGGGGCACGAGCGCGTGAGGATCGGCAGGCTCCACCGCTTCGGCTTCCCTTCCGGTTCCTGCAGCACGAGATGCCAGCTTCGACCGTTTCCGTCGCGGTAGAGCACCTCGCGCTCGTTCAGCTCCCGCTGCCTCTTGATCGGCGAAGGCGGGAGCACCAGCCGCAGTGACTTCGGATCGGGATTCCCCGCGCCACGCCATTCGCTCCAGTCGGCCAGCGCGGCCAGCTCCCTCGCATTCCGACGCGCCAGGGCGCGATCGACATGCTTCAGGAATTGCGCCCGCGAGAGCGGCCTCGCCGCCTCGGCGCTTGAAGAGAACAGGGTGCCGAGCATCGACACCGAGAGCAGAATGAGCGCGCCCGGGATGAAGCGTTTCATGCTCGAAACGATACTCCCGTATTCTCCGGCGGACAGCTCGACGACAGGAGTGACACCCATGTCCCGTCCCGAACCTCCCTTCGAAGGAATGCTCGTGGGCGGCGTACGCGCTGACGGCGCGCGGGCCTCGCGGCGGTTCGTGCTGAACCCCGCCACCGGGGATCCCATCGCCTCGGTCGCCGAGGCCGAGCTCGAGGACGTGGATCGGGCCGCGCACCTGGCGAGCGTGTCGTTCCGGACCGACTGGCGCAAGAGAACCCCGCGCGAGCGGGCCAGGATCCTCTTCCGGCTGGCGGGGCTCGTTCGCGACCACGTCGACGAGCTGGCGGGCCTCGAGAGCCGCAACGTGGGCAAGCCGCTGGGGTCCGCCCGCGCCGAGGTGCTGAGCGCCGCGGACTGCTTCGAGTACTACGCCGGCGCCGTGACGAAGTTCGGGGGCGAGACGCTGCCGGCCTCGGCTCCAGGCACGCTGCTGACGATGCGCGAGCCTCTGGGCGTCTGCGCGCTCATCGTTCCCTGGAACTTCCCGATCGTGATCGCGAGCTGGAAGCTCGCGCCGGCGCTGGCGATGGGCAACACGGTGCTCCTGAAGCCGGCCAGCGACACACCGCTCTCCGCGCTTCGGCTCGGCGAGCTGGCGCTTCAAGCCGGCGTTCCTCCCGAGGCGTTGCACGTGCTCCCGGGCCGAGGCGAAGTGCTGGGCCCCGCGCTCATCAACCATCCCCTCGTGCGCAAGATCTCCTTCACCGGGAGCACGGAAGTGGGTCGCGGCGTGATGGTGCAGGCGGCGCGCGGCATCAAGAGGGTATCGCTGGAGCTGGGCGGGAAGTCGGCCTGCATCCTCTTCGCCGACGCCGAGCTCGATACCTGTCTCCCCTCGGCGCTCTGGAGCGCGATCGACAATTCCGGCCAAGACTGTTGCGCCCGCTCCCGTTTCCTGGTGGAGAAGAGCATCTACGACCGCGTGGTGGCCGACCTCGCCACCCTCGCCGCGGCCGTTCGCGTGGGCGACCCCTCGGTCGCCACGACCGAGATGGGGCCGCTGATCACGGGCGCGCACCTCGAACGCGTGGGCGACTATCTCCGCATCGGGAAGGACGAAGGAGCCGAGCTGGTGTGCGGGGGCGAGACGCCCGCGCTCGACGCCACGCTGGAACGGGGCTTCTATCTTTCCCCCGCGATCTTCGCGAACGTGGAGAACCGGATGCGCGTGGCGCAGGAAGAGATCTTCGGGCCGGTGATCAGCGTCATTCCGTTCACCGACGAGGCCGATGCCGTGCGGCTGGCCAACGAGAGCCGTTACGGGCTCTCTGGCTCGCTCTTCACGCGCGACATGGGCCGCGCGCTGCGCGTGGCGGGGGGCGTGGAGACGGGCGTCCTCTCGATCAACAGCAGCCGCAGCGTCTTCGTGGAGGCGCCGTTCGGAGGCGTGA
The DNA here is from genome assembly GCA_039919545.1 of Thermoanaerobaculia bacterium. GTDB lineage: Bacteria > Acidobacteriota > Thermoanaerobaculia > UBA5066 > UBA5066 > JBDSFL01. The sequence goes on from JBDSFL010000370.1 coordinate 2,874, forward strand.
AGGAGAGCGGCCTCGGGCGCGAGCTGGGCAAGAGCGCGCTCGAGGCCTACAGCGAGCTCAAGACGATCTTCCTGAGCAACGAGTAGCCGCGACAGCGGAGGCAGCATGGAAAAGAGCCACGCAATTCCGGCCGGCATGCTCGATCGCCAGGAGCTCGAGCGGCTGCACGAGTCGGGTGAGATCGAAACCGTGCTCGTGGTCGTGGCGGACTATTACGGGCGCCTGATGGGCAAGCGCATCACCTCCCGCTTCTTCCTGCAGAGCGTCGCCCCGCACGGCATGCACATGTGCGACTACGTCATCGCGTGCGACATCGAGATGGATCCGGTGCCGGGCTACCAGGTGACGAGCTGGGAGACAGGCTATGGCGATTTCCTCTGCGAGGTGGACTGGGCCACGCTGAGGCGTGCGGCGTGGCTCGAGAAAACCGCGCTCGTCCTTTGCAACCTCAGAGATCCGGCCGGCGTGCTGGTGGAGGTCAGTCCGCGGCGTGTCCTCGCCCGCCAGATGGAGGTCGCCCGCGAGAGCGGCTTCCTCCCGCAGGGCGCGTCCGAGATCGAGCTGTACATCTTCCAGGAGACCTACGAGTCGGCGCGCAAGAAGAGCTATCACGAGCTGAAGACGTTCGGCAGCTACATCGAGGACTATCAGATCCTCCCCGGCACGAAGGCCGAGCCGCTGGTCGGCGCCATCGTGAGGTCGCTCGAAAAAAGCGGTGTGCCGATGGAGGGGAGCAAGGGGGAGTGGGGCGCGGGTCAGCAGGAGCTGAACCTCGAGTACTGCCCCCTGCTCGAGCAGGCGGACCGCAATGTTTTGTACAAGCATGCCGCCAAGGAGCTCGCGCACCAGCAGGGGCTTGCCGTCACCTTCATGGCCAAGTGGGACGAGAAGCACGCCGGCAGCAGCATGCATCAGCACCTCAGCTTGTGGGACCTCGAGGGAAAGCAGAGCCTCTTCCCCGGCGAGGCAGCGCTCGCGGGCGAGCTGAAGACGAGCGATACGTTTCGCTGGTTCCTGGGCGGCTGGATGGCGCACGCCGAGGAGCTGACGGCCTTCTACGCGCCGTCGGTCAACTCGTACAAGAGATACCTGGCAGGCTCCTTCGCCCCCACGTCGATCGCGTGGAGCCTGGACAACCGCACCGCGGGGTTTCGCGTCGTGGGCGAGGGCCCTTCGCTCCGCATCGAGTGCCGCTTACCGGGCGCCGACGCCAACCCGTACTTCGCTTACGCGGCCTCGCTCGCCTCCGGCCTCGACGGCATCAAGAACCGCATCGAGCCTCCGCCGCCGTTCCAGGGGGACGTCTACGCGGCGCGCTCGCTCCCGCGCGTGCCGGGCACGCTGCGCGACGCCATCTCACATCTGGAGAAGAGCGCGTTCGCCCGCGCCGCGTTCGGCGACGCGGTGGTCACGCACTATCTGCACTTCCTGAAGACGGAGCAGCGGAAGTTCGACGAGGTCGTGACCAGCTGGGAGCGCGCGCGATTCTTCGAGAGAGGGTGAATATCTGATGCGATTGCTCGACAAGGTCACGTTGATCACGGGGGCCGGCAGCGGCATCGGCCGCGAGGCTGCTCTCCTCTTCGCCGCGGAGGGGGCGAAGGTGGTGGTCGCCGAGCGCGACGCCAAGGCGGGGCGCCAGACGGTGCAGCAGGTGGAAGCGGCTGGAGGGAAAGCCCTCTTCGTCTGGACCGACGTGACCAAGGAGCGCGAATGCGCGGCGATGGTGGCCGCCGCCGAGAGTACGTTCGGGCGCCTCGACGTGATCTTCAACAACGCCGGAATCTTTCCCGACACCGACAATTCCATCACCGACACCGACGAGGCCACGTGGGACCTCGTGCTCCAGGTGAACGTCAAGGGCGTCGCCTTCGGCTGCAAGCACGCGATCCCGGCGATGCTGCGCGGCGGCGGGGGCAGCATCATCAACACGGCCTCCTTCGTGGCGCTGGTGGGCGCCGCGACGCCGCAGATCGCCTACACCGCCAGCAAGGGCGCGGTGCTCTCGATGACGCGCGAGATCGCCGTGGAGTTCGCGCGGAAGGGAATCCGCGCCAACGCCCTCTGCCCCGGCCCGGTCGATACGCCTCTCCTGGCCCAGCTCATGAGCGATCCCGCCCGCAAGCAGCGTCGGATGGTGCACATCCCGCCCGGCCGTCTCGCGCAGGCCAAGGAGATCGCGCAGGCCGCGCTCTTCCTGGCCTCCGACGAGTCGTCTTACGTCAACGGCGCGACGTTCACGGTGGATGGCGGCATCACCGCGGCGTACGTGACGGCGGAATGACGCGTCGCGACCTCGACCAGGTGCGCGCGGACGATGCCGCGGACCTCGAGAAGCTGGGCTACAAGCAGCAGCTCTTGCGCGAGATGGGAGGCTTTTCCAATTTCGCCATCAGCTTCTCGATCATCTCCGTCCTCACCGGCGCGATCCTGCTGTTCGGCTACGGGCTGAAGTTCGCCGGACCGATCATCAACACCGTGGGCTGGCCGGTCGTCAGCCTGTTCACGCTCACGGTCGCGGCCAGCATGGCCGAGCTCGCCTCGGCCTACCCCACCGCCGGAGGCCTCTACTTCTGGGCCTTCCGTCTCGGCGGGCGCGGCTGGGCGTTCGCCACCGCCTGGCTGAACCTGCTGGGGCAGATCACGATCACGGCCGGCGTGAACATCGCCGCCGCCATCTACCTGATCGGCGCCGCCACGCGCGTCCTGCACCTTCGTCCCGACCTGAAGGTCCCGATCTTCGGCGGCCTGACGGACTGGTCGTTTCAGCTCTTCGTGATGGTCCTCATCATGATCCCGCAAGTCCTCATCAACGTCTTCGGCATCCGCCTCGTGGCGCGCCTGAACGACCTCAGCGTCTTCTGGCACATCGGCGGCGTCGCGCTCCTCACGCTGCTCCTGATCTTCTTCGGCACGCACCACGGCTCGCTGGCGTC
>JBDSFL010000385.1:0-6918 GCA_039919545.1 Thermoanaerobaculia bacterium
AAGATGATGCAGCCCAGGATCTGAGGGAAGACGTTCCAGTGCGGCAGGAAGCCCAGGTACGAGCCGTGCGCCTGGGCCTCGACCACGGTGGTGAGGCGTAGCGAGCCCGTGGACACGAATACCGCGATCGCCGAGATTCCCATCGCCAGCTCGTAGCTGATGATCTGAGCCGAGGCGCGGATGCCGCCCATGAGCGCGAACTTGTCGTTCGACGCCCAGCCGGCGAGCACGATGCCGTACACGCCGATCGAGGTGAGCGCGAACACGTAGAGGATGCCGATGTTCACGTCGGCGATCACGAGCGGGATCTGGCGGCCCAGCAGCGGGAGCGTCGACCCGAACGGGATCACCGCGAAGGTGGTGATCGCCGGGACGAGGAGGATCATCGGGGCCAGGTTGTAGAGCAGCTTGTCGGCGTACGTGGGAAGGATGTCTTCCTTCATGAAGAACTTGATCACGTCCGCGAACGATTGCAGCAGTCCGAAGGGTCCCACGCGGTTCGGGCCGGGGCGATCCTGGATCAGGGCCGCGCCGCGCCGCTCGATCCAGACGAGCACCGGGAGCAAGCCCGCGAGCACGACGCCCCAGACGAAGAGGATCTTTCCTGCGCTGGCGAGCAGGTCGAACATGAAGGGAGACAGCGTCACGGCTTCGACCCGATGAGCGCGGCGGCGGGATCGGGACGAACCGCCTCGACAGGAGGCGAGAGCAGCGCGTCGTAGGCGGAGGCCGGAGCGACGGAAGGCGCGTTTCCCACGAGCAGCGGGGAATCGAAATCGACGTCCGCGTAGCCGGCCACGCTCGCGCGCATCTGCGCGAACACGTCGCGGGCGGTCCACTGCGTATCGAAGAGGCCCCAGCGCTTGCCGAGATGCAGGAAGACCTCGAGATCGGAGCGCACGATCGGCGGCGGCAGGAAAGCCATCTCGAAACGCTGGATGCGTCCCTGCACGTTCACGAACGTGCCTTCTTTCCCGTGGAGGCCGGTGACGGGGAGCAGCAGGTCGGCCGCTTCGGTGAGCGCGTTCTTCGTGCGACCGTGAACGATGAGCACGGTCGCCTTGCGCAGCGCGGCCACGAAGGCGGGGTCCGCGGTACGTTCGGTGAACGCGGCATCCGCCACGTAAATGACGGCCGGGGTGAACGTGCCGTCGAGCACGCGCGAGAGCGCCGAGCCCGCCGCGGCGCGCTTCACGCCCGCCGCTTCGGCGCCACGCGAGTTGGGCGCGTGCTCCACACCCTTCAGCCAGCCGCCCTCGTTCCCGGCCGCATTCGGATTCTTGATCCGGCGAACGGGTCCGTGGTCGACGTCGAACTCGACGTTCCCGATGCCGAGGTGCTTGCCGAAGAGCTGCGCGAGCAGCCAGTTCTCCTCCGTGGAGAGCCTTGGTGAGCCGAGGACGAGGATCGAATCCGCGCCTCCCTCGGCCATCGCGCGATTCACCGCGACCTTCACGGCGTCCAGCGCCTCGCCCCAGTTCGCCTCGGGCTTCTCGGCGCGGTTCCTGAGCAGAGGCTTGAAGTAATCCTGGTTGTTCAGCGGCTCGGCGCGGAAGCGGCCGTAGTCGCACATCCAGAAATCGTTCACGGCGGTGTTCACGCGCGGGAGGTAGCGGTAAACCACGCGGTCGCGGTGCTCGATCGAGATGTTGCAGCCGACCTCGCAGCCGTCACACACCGAACGGGCCTTGTCCAGCCACCACACCCGCTTGCGGAACCGAAATTCTTTCGTGGTCAGCGCGCCCACGGGGCACACGTCGGCCGTGCAGGCGGACCACTCGTTGGCGAGCTGGTGCCCCTCGTGCGTCCACACGAAGGTGTGGCCGCCGCGCTCGACGAACGTCAGCTCGCTCGTCTCGGCGATCTCGTCGCAGAAGCGCACGCAGCGGGTGCACTGGATGCAGCGCGTCATGTCGGCCACCACGTGGGGGCCGATCTCGGTGCGGTCGTAGCCCGGGAACTGCCGGCGCGGCTCGGAGGTGCGCGAGACGGGCAGCCCCGCGCCGAACGCGTTGTCCTGCAGCTTGCACTCGCCCGCCTGGTCGCAGATGGGGCAGTCGAGAGGGTGGTTGATGAGCAGGAACTCCATCGTGGCGTTGCGCGCCGCGAGAGCCTTCTCGCTGGACGCCTTGATCACCATGCCGTCGCGCACGGGGACCGTGCAGGAGGCCTGGATCTTCGGCACGCCGTCGATCTCGACCATGCACATGCGGCACTGGCCGACGATGGAGAGGCGCGGGTGATAGCAGAAGTGAGGCACGTCCACGCCCGCGGCCCGGCAGGCTTCCAGGGCGTTGGCGTTGTCCGGGACCTCGACGACTTTTCCGTCGACCGTCACTTTCGCCATTACGAGTGCATCCCTTCGGCCACGCGGTCGGCGATCTTCAACGTGTTCTCTTCCGGGGCGGCGAGCGCGTAGTCGAGGTTCTTGGCCACGGTGAGGTACGCCTCGAATTCGGAACGGAACTTCGCGATGCCGGAGAGGACCGGCGCGATGGCCGCGTCGGCGAAGACGCAGATGGTCATGCCGTTCCCCATCTGCCCCGCGATCTGGAGAAGGAGGTCGAGGTCTTGCCTCTTCCCCTGTCCGTTCACGAGGCGCGTGAGCATCTTGTTCAGCCAGGGAGTGCCCTCGCGGCACGGCGTGCACTGGCCGCACGACTCGTGGGCGAAGAACTTGGAGATGTTCGTGACGGCCTTGGGCATGTCGGTGGTCTCGTCCATCACCACGATGGCGGCCGAGCCGAGCATCGATTTCGCCGCGGCCACGCCGTCGAAGTCCATCGGCAGGTTCTGCACTTCGGCCTCCGTCAGCATCGCGGCCGAGGCGCCGCCCGGAATGACGGCCTTGATGCGCCGCCCCCCTTTGACGCCGCCTGCGAGCGCGAGGAGATCGAGGAATGGGATGCCCATGGCCGCCTCGTAGACGCCCGGCTTCTCGACGTGGCCCGACATGCAATACAGCTTCGGGCCGGTGTTCTTCTCGTTGCGGCCGATGCCCTTGAACCAGTCTGACCCGCGGTCGAGGATGTGCTTCACGCAGGCCAGCGTCTCGACGTTGTTCACGATGGTGGGGCAGGCCCACACGCCCGAGACCGCCGGAAACGGGGGCTTGATACGCGGATGGCCGCGCTTCCCCTCGAGGCTCTCGATGAGCGCCGTCTCCTCGCCGCAGATGTACGCGCCGGCGCCGCGGTGGACGGTGATGTCGAGGTCGATGCCGCTCCCCTGGATGTTCGCTCCGAGCAGCCCCGCGGCGTAGCACTCGTTCACGGCCGCGTTCAGGATCTCGGCGCAGTGCACCATCTCGCCGCGGATGTAGATGTAGGCGTGCTTGGCCTCGAGCGCGAAGCTCGAGATCATCATTCCCTCGAGCAGCTGGTGCGGATCCTTCTCCATGAGGAGACGATCTTTGAACGTACCGGGCTCTGATTCGTCGGCGTTGCAGAGAAGGTAGACGGGCTTCCCCTGCCGCTTCTCTTTCGCCGGAATGAACGTCCACTTCAGGCCGGTGGGAAAGCCCGCGCCGCCGCGTCCGCGCAGGCCGGCCGCCTTCACCATGTCGATCACTTTCGTCGTCGTCCACTCGCCGGAGGAGATGCCGCCGAGCACCTTCAGCCAGGACACATAGCCGCCGTCCTCGCGATAGCCCTCGAGGAGCGTGGAGTCGGCCTTGCCGAAGCGAGCCATGAGAACGGGTTCGTAAGGGGGCATCACTTCAGGCTCCCGAGGAAAGCGTCGAGCTTGTCGTTCGTGACGAGCGCGTAGTCGTCGTCGTTCACCATCACGGCCGGCGCCTTGTCGCACTGGGCGAGGCATTCGACCGAGATGACGGTGTAGCGACCATCGGCCGACGTCTCACCGGGCTTGAGGTCGCCGAGCTTCCGGCGGCACTCCGTGAGCACCTCTTCGGCACCCGCCAGGTGGCAGGAGATCGAGGTACAGACCTGGATCAGGTGCTTGCCCACCGGCGTGCGGTTGTACATCGTGTAGAACGTGACGACGCCCCACACGAACGCGGGGGAGAGGTCGAGGATCGAGGCGACATGGTCCACGGCCTCGCGCGAGATCCAGCCCCATTCCTTCTGGGCGAGCCAGAGCACGGGGAGGAGGGCTGCCATCTTCGTCGGGTACCGCGTCAGCAGCCGCTCGAACTCCTTGCGGGCATCGGGCGAGAAGCTGAGCTCGTGGCCGCACGAGAGCGCGCCGTGCTCGCCCACGCGCGGGTTGCCGGCCTGTTCGGAGACGGGGGTATTCGGGCCTCCACTCATTCCCAGTCGAACGCTCCCTTCTTCCAGAGATAGGCGTAACCGAGCAGGAGCACGAAGAGGAAGAAGAGCATCTCGCCGAAGAGCGCCCAGCCACCCTGGCGGAACACGACGGCCCAGGGATAGAGGAACGCCGCTTCCACGTCGAACAGGATGAAGATCATCGCGACGATGAAGAACTTCACCGAGATCCGCTTGCGGTTGTCGTCGAGCAGCGGCATGCCGCTCTCATACGGACCCAGCTTGCGCAACGAAGGCGCCTTCCGTCCGAGGACGGAATTCAGGAACAGCAAGACGACCGCAATTCCTGCGGCGGCCAGAATCATCAGAAGAATCGGCAGGAATGCTTCGGGTGTTCCCATGCGTCGCTCGTGATACTTTTCACAAAGTTGGCTCCCACGTCAACCCCACTCTTGAACCAGAGCCCACCTTTTTACCCCGCCGCCCTCGTTCCAGCGTTCCGATGCGAGGGAACGATCGGTCGCGTCGTGTCCGGGCTGCTGCGATCCGTCGCGGTGGTCCTCGTGGTGGACGACGGCAGCAAGGATGCGACGGCAGCGGTCGCCGAGCAGGCCGGTGCGCGCGTGCTGATCAGGGAGACCAACGGGGGAAAGGGTTCGGCGCTCCGGAGCGGGCTCGCCTTGCTGCTGAAAGACTCTTTCACGCACATCGCTTTCGTGGACGGGGACGGCCAGCACGCGGCCGAGGATCTTCCTCGCCTCCTCGACGCGTCGCGACAGGGTGCGGATTTCGTGATCGGCTCGAGGCTGCGCGCTCGGGGCGACATGCCGGGGAAGAATTACTGGGCCAACACGATGGGCGACAGGGTGCTGAGCCGGATGACCGGGCTCCCCGTCGAAGATGGTCAGTCCGGCTTCCGCGTCATCGAGGCGAATCTGCTTCGCTCTCTCCGTCTCGAGGCGAGCCGCTACTCGATCGAGAACGAGATCCTCATCAAGAGCTGCCGCAAGGTGACGAAGTTCGTGACGGTGCCCGTGCAGACGATCTACGGATCCGAGACGCGCCACTACCGCCCCTTCCGCGACACGTGGGTCACCGCCTGGCTCTCCGCCCACTACAAGACCACCGGTTCCGACGAGTCATAATCCGAGCGTGGGCGCAGGAAAGATCTCCGGACCGTTCCTGACGGTCGATGTCGAAGAGTGGTTTCACGTCTGCGGCGAGACGGCGTACGGAAATCCCGACCTCTGGCCCACCTTCGAGAAGAGGGTGCACGTCGGAGTCGACCGCATCCTCGAGCTGCTGGCTCCCACCCGGTCGCGTGCCACCTTCTTCGTGCTCGGCTGGGTGGCTCGGCAGAGCCCGGCGCTCGTGAAGCGCATCGCCGCCGCGGGGCACGAGATCGCCTGCCACGGCGACCTGCATCGGCGCCTCTTCGAGATCACTCCCGAGGCGTTCCGCAACGATCTCTGCCGCAGCCGGGACGTGCTGCAGGAGATCGTCGGAAAGAAGGTGACGGCCTTTCGCGCGCCCGAGTGGTCGATGCGCACGCCGGAGAATCCGGCGCTGGCCATCCTCGTGGAGGAAGGCTTCGGCGTCGATTCCTCGCTCGTCCCCGCGCGCCCGGTGGGGCTCGAGACGAATCCGCAGCAGCCCACCTGGCTCGACACGCCGTCCGGCCGCATCCTCGAGGTGCCGCCGCTCATGGGCAGCTTCTTCTTCCGGCGCGCCATGCTCGGCGGCGGCGTCTGCTCGCGGCTCTCCCGTTTCGATCGGGTCCTCGCCGCCATCGACGGCGCTCTCGCCGAGGATCGCTCTCCCGTCATCTACTTCCACCCGTGGGAGTTCGATCCCCAGCATCCCCCGATGCAGCTGTCTCCGCTGGGGCGCCTCGTTCATTACGGCGGGCGGAGTCGCTCGCTTCCTCGTCTGGTGAAGCTGCTCGACCGCTACGACTTTCGTCCGATCTCGGAGGCCGCAGCGCCCGCCGAGGCCTTCGAGTCCACCGCCGCGCGGCGCGGCGCCTTCGCATGACGGCGCGGACCACGGCCTTCGCGGGGCTCTTTCCCGGCCAGCTCTCCGAGCGAGCGGGCATGGGAGAGGCTCTGGCGGCGGGGATTCCCCGTGTCGACCCCTTCTTCGACGAGGTATCGCGGCGGGCCGGCGTCGATCTGCGCGCCACCTTCTTCGGCGACGGCGCCGCGAACCTGCACGACAACCTGCCTGCTCAGGTCGGGGTCTACGCCGTCTCCGTCGCCGTGCTCGACGTGCTCGATCAGGAATTCGGCCGCTATCCGGAGGCCGTCGCGGGTTACAGCCTCGGCACCTACGCCGCCTTCGTGGCCGCGGGCGCGCTCGATCGCTGGCAGGCGCTCGACGTTCTCCTCGAAGCCGAGCGTCTCCTCGGCGACAGCCCGGTGCCGGGGAGCATGGGGTTCGTCATCGGGCTGACGCGGCCGGTTCTCGAAGAGCTGCTTCGCTCCGTGACACCAGACACTGAGGCGCTCTCGATCGCCACCGAGAACGCCGCGCAGCAGCTCGTCATCACCGGTGATCCGGCCGCCGTCAGCGAGGCCATCGCGCTGGCGCAGCCGCGCTCGCTTCGCGCCGAGCTGCTCCCGCTCTCGTGCCCCATGCATTCCCCACGGCTGCGCGACGTCTCGGAACGTTTGCAGCGATTCGTGGAAGC
>JBDSFL010000434.1:0-4206 GCA_039919545.1 Thermoanaerobaculia bacterium
CGTGTTGAGCGTGGTGAACGTCACCTGCAGGGCACCCGCATAAGCCGCGGAACCGAGAGGCCCCACCCCGGCTCCTTTCCGTCTCAGGTAATCGATGGCGTTCGGGATGATCTTCTGCTGGCCGGGCGCCAGTGACTCGGTCACGGTCCCGCCCGCTCCGAGGGAAGGCGAGATGGACTCCACGTAGGCCAGCTTCACGCTCAGCGTATCGGTGTACGGATTCGACAGCACGAGCTCGCTCTGGAAGGTGCTCGTCTCCACGAGGACGGGCAGCAGCTGGATCTCGCCCGCCGCACCGCTCGGCGTGAGCGGGACGAACGAACCGTCATTGTTGAAATTGTCGTTGAACACGCCGTACGCCAGGAACGAACCCGCCCCGGACAGGCGGGTCACGATGGCGTATCCGTTGGTGAAATTCGCCTGCGCGAGCACGCGCGAGATCTGCGTCCACTGGCCGGGCGCGAGCGTGATGTCGGGGGAGAGGTCGACGACCTGGGCACCGCCTCCGTCGTTCTGGACGAGCGTGATGCGCAGCGTGACGGAGGCGCTGCTGGAGGCGTTCACGAGCGCGAGGTTCGAACGATCGGTCGCGTTCTCGCGCAGACCGAACACGGTGCAGGTGTCGGCGACGGCATCCTCGGGCCGCACGCCCGGATACGAGAGTCCTGCGCGCCCGCTGCCCGACGGCGTCGACGTGCGGGCTCCGGCGAAAGCCACCGTGGGGGAAGAAAGGCCGCTGAAAGCCACGCGCAGCGTTCCGCCCTGGTTCGAGCCGTTCGACGGAATCGCGAGCCCCTTCCCGCGCAGATACGCCAGCGTGTCGGTGATCACGCGCTGGCGCCCCGCGCCCAGCGTTTCGCTCACCGTGCCGCCGCCTGCGGTGCCGAACAGCGAGGACGGGACGTAGGTGAGGAGCAGCGTGGCCGCCGAGCTGCCGCGGTTGGCGAGCGTGAGCTCCGTGGAGAAGCGCGAGCCTCCCGCGCCGCCGACGTCCAGAACGATCGGGATCAGCTTCGTGGCGCTGCTGCCGCCGGACGTGCTGCTCGTGAAGAGGGCCGTCACGCTCTGGTCGGCCGTCATCGTCACCTCGCAGCTGCCCACGCCGCCGCAGGCGCCGCTCCAGCCAGTGAACGTCGAGCCCGCCAGGGCTGCGGCGGTGAGCGTGACGGACTGCCCGCTCGCGAAGGTCCCCGTGCAGGCGCTCCCGCAGCTCACGGCCGATGGGCTGCTCGTCACGGTGCCCGAGCCGCTGCCCGCCTTGGATACCGTCAAGACGTAATTGGTCACCGAGCCGGAGCCGCACGTGGCGGTGAGGAGCACGTCGTCCACGAAGAAGGAGGTGGCGAGCGAGAAGTCCTCGGTGCCCACGAAGCGCACCCGGACGGTCTGCCCCGCGTATGCCGAGACGTCGAGCGTCTTCTGGGAGTAGCCGGCGGACACGTCGACGTCCGAATACGTCGCCAGCGTGGAGAGAACCTGCCCCGACGCGTTCGTCACCTGCACCTTGAGCGTGTCGCTGTTCGCGGTAGTCTCGAGGGTGCCCACCCTCAGCCAGAACGTCAGCTTGGCGGTGGCGCCGCTCGGAATCGTGGCCTGCTGCTCGACAGAATCCACGTTGGCGGCTCCGTAGCCCCCGAGATAGGCGTACCACGCGCCCGTGTGCGGCGAGGGCTCGCTCGGCGCCGCCTTGTGCACCGGGTTGTTTCCCCCCTGCGACGTCCAGCTCCACGAGCCGGAAGTGCCCGAGGCGCCGCTCGGCCCGGACGGCGAGTCGCCCGCTTCGAATCCGCTGTCGGTGAAGAGCTCTCCAGGAGTGCAGGAGCCTCCCGGATTACCGCCACCGATGGTCAGCTCCCAGATCCCGCGTCCATGCGTGGCGACGCGAAGGAGCGTGCCGTCGGGCAGGATCGCGATGTCCCAGATGGAGACCGCGGGGATGCCCGTCCCGAACCGCTGCCACGACGCGCCGGAATCGGTCGACCGATAGAGCCCCACGTCGGTGCCGGCATACAGAGCCGTCGAGTCGGTCGGGTCGACGCGCAGGACGTGGATGGGGAAGCTGGGCAGGCCGTTGTCGATGAGCGTGAAGCTGCTCCCGCCGTTCGACGTGCGGTAGAGGAAGCCTCCCGAGCCGGCGCCCGTGTACGCCACGTAGAAGACATTGCTGCTGGCCGGGTCGAACGAGACGTCGGAGGCGAACTTGCCGGACGGGAGCCCGCCGGAGAGCGACACCGTGAAGCTGCTGCCGCCGTCGGTCGACTTCCTCACGTTTCCCGAGCCCGTCGCGGTGAGGATCACGTTCGGATTGCTGCGCGACACGGCGATCTTTGTGAGATAGCCCCGGCCGCTGCCGTCGCCCAGGTCGGTGCCCGAGCTCTTGCTCCACGACGAGCCGCCGTTCACCGTCTTGTACAAGTATTGCGAACCCGTGTAGAGAATCGAGCTGTTGGTCGGGTCCATGGCGAGCGGGCTGATGAAGGGGCGGTTTTCTCCGTCGGCAAAGCTCGGTGTGATCTCGGGAAACGTGCCGCCGGCATCCGTCGACCGATAGATCCGCGAGTTGTAGATCGTGCTGTACAGGATGTTCGCGTTCGTCTGGTCCGCGGCCACGGCGAAGCCGTCGCCCCCGATTCGATCGGTGAAAGAGGTGGTGCTCGTCGTGCGGAGATTCGTTCCGTTGTCCTGGGCCCCGGCGATGACGAGCGCGCGATTGGCGGGCGTCACCGCCAGGCCGTAGTACTGCCGCGTCACGATGCCGGCGTTCACGGTCGCGAACGAGGTGCCCCCGTCCGTGCTGCGATCGACGCCGCCGTCATTGCCGACGAGCAGCGTCGTTCCCTGGAACGCGAGCACGTGGATATCGGCGTGAACGTACTGGGAGTCGCCCGGGTTGCGATACCAGAGCGAGAGCTGCTGCCACGAGGAGCCGCCGTCCGTGGACTTGTAGGTGTCGAGGCCTCCGCCGTACACGATGTCCGGATTGACCGGGTCGACGATGAGCGCATTCGCGTACCACCCCTGCGTGCCCAGGATGCAGAAGAAGGAGCCGCAGCTGCCGCCGATCGGATTGTTGCGAAACGCCCACGTCTGTCCGCCGTCCGTGGAGCGGTAGACGCCCGTCTGATCGGTGGGGTCGGTGCTGCACGCCGGGTTTCCGTTGCCGTTCGCCGCCGCGGCGAGGGCATAGGCGATGGATGGATTGCTCGGCGAGCGCGCGATGGAGATGCGCCCGGTGTTCGATTCGAAGGGGGCGACGCCCGCCGTCGCGACGCGCGTGAACGTCCGCCCGCCGTCCGTCGAGAGGTGGATCGAGCCCTTGTTGGCCACGCGCACGTCCCAGGTGGTGGCGAGCACGTTCGCCGGGTTCTGGCGGTCGCGCGAAAGAGCGGTGGCCACTTCGTTCCCCACCGATCGGCTCCACGTGGAGCCGCCGTCGGTGGAGAGCTGCATGCCGACGTCGGTCGCGGCCAGGACTTCGGTGGGAATCGTGGGATGCACGGTGAGGTCGAAGAAGAGAGTCGCCGAAACCGACAGCGGAAGGCTCCAGGTCGCCCCCGCGTCCGTCGACTTGATGAAGCCGATGCCGTTGATCACGTCGCCGCTCAAGGCCCCTTCGCCCGTTCCCACGTAGACGAGATTGGGATTCGAGGGAGCCAGCGCGATGGCGCCGATCGACAGGTTGCCGAGAGAATCGGTCAGGACGGTCCACGTCGCGCCGCCGTCCACCGTCTTCCACACGCCGCCGCCGGCCGTGCCGCGGTAGATGATGTTCGTGTTCGTCGGGTGGACGGCCAGGGCCGACACGCGCCCGGCCACGTTCGTCGGGCCGAGGCTGGTGAAGACGCTCCCGCCGATCGCCAGAGGGCTCCGGCGCGCAGCCTCCTGCTGCAGGAAGCGCGCGGCCCGCAGCTTCCGCTCCGGATCGCGCCGCCCGTAGGGATCCGCGTACATGTCCTCGAAGGCGCGGGCGCGCAGGCGAGCGTGCTCGGGGCCCTCGGGGTTTTCACGGCGTTCGCCGTCCTTCCCGAGAAGAGGGCCGGGCAGGAGGGCCGTGAACACGAGAGCGGCGACGGCGGCGAGATTCGAATTCCTCACGCGATTCCTCCCCCAAGAGCCAGAGGCAGCACTTCACACTCCGGGTCCGCCAGACCGATCAAGAGTGAGCTGGACGATGATCGCTCAAAACCGTGCGCCCGAGAAGCGGAT
>JBDSFL010000446.1:0-3240 GCA_039919545.1 Thermoanaerobaculia bacterium
ACGGATCCGTTCCGCGACGAAGTGCGAGTTGGCGACGAAGGCGTCGACGCCTGCCGCGGTGGCGATGTCCCACCGGCGGAGCCGCGGTGCGATGACGTTCGCCGCAGTACGCAGCAACGGGCGCGAACGCGGGAAGTAGTCGTCGAAGCGATCCCAGATGTAGCGCATCGGGGTATGGCAGTACGACAGGTGCGCGGCGTCGCTCCGCTTCTGCGCTCCCTTCGCCACGCAATGACTCGATGAGACGACCAGGTCGTAGCGCCGCAGATCCCACCGGCCGACGGCCGTGGGAAACAGCGGAAGCAGCCGGCGATAGTCACCCGCGAGGCCGGCGAGCGGCTGAAGATACGAAGTGACGATGCGATGTCGCTCGATGGCCGGCGAGACGCTACCGGGAAAGTGGAACAACGTGTAGAGATCGGCGTCCGGGTAAAGCTCGAGAATTGCTTCGAGTACCTTCTCACCACCGCGCATGCCGGTCAGCCAGTCGTGAATGACGGCGACCTCGAGTCGATCCGTGCTCACTCTGGTTTCTTCGTTTCCGGCGGAGGGGTCGCGTGGGGGGTGGTCGCCAGCGGATACTCGCCGGCCCGCTGCGCGCACGCTGCGCAGAAGAAATCGCCATCGAAGTACTCCTCGATTGCGACCTCCGCAAGACAGGAGGCACAACGATGGCGCCCGGTACGTTCCGGCAGTCTTCGCGCGATCTCGTCGTCCATTTCAGCAGGTTGTAGCACAGCCTCGCACCGTGCGTTCCGTATGGAGAGGATAAACGATACACTCCCGCGGTGCGCGCGACACTGGTAGGCCTCGGCCTCATCGGCGGCAGTATCGGTAAGGTCCTGACCGCCTCAGGATGGAACGTCGACTTCATCGACCCTGCCGTCTCTGAGTCCGAAGCGATCGAGGCTCGTGCTGCATCCCGCAAGCTGGGAAGTCCGAGCGAGATCGATGCCGAGAGCACCCTGATCCTCGGCATGCCGGTCGATGTCTCGATGCACATGCTGGCGACCGAGGGACCGCTGGCGAATCTGGTGACGTCGGTGGCGAGCGTGATGGCACCGCTCGAGATTGCGGCGCGCAGTCGAGGGTGGCGTTTCGTGGCGGGACATCCGCTGGCCGGCTCGCACGAACGTGGACTCTCCAATGCCCGTCCCGATCTCTTCCGCGGATGCCGCTGGTTCATGGCACCCGACTATGCAGGGACCGCGGTGGAAGAGATCATCGCGCTCTGTGGCGCCGATCCGGTAGTCGTCGATTCCGACACGCACGACCGTTCGCTGGCGCTGACCAGCCATCTTCCCCAGCTTCTCTCGACCGCCCTCGCCTCGGTCGTTGCCCAGCACGGCATCGACCTCGAAAAATTCGCTGGCACCGGTCTCCGGAGTTTTCTGCGTCTCGCAGGAAGCAGTCGCATCATCTGGCACTCAGTCATCGAAACCAACGGAATCAATATCGATGCCGCCCTTCACGACCTGGCAACGGCATGCGATCAGATTCTCGACGGCGACGACGAGTTGCACTTCGAACAGGCGAATCGGATCTGGGAGACACTGGACTAACGCCACGACGGATTCTCTAAAAGTATCCGTGGCGCGACGGACCGAAGACCCGAAAGAACTTCGTCCGTGCCGACATCACACAGGCGTAGGGGGTCGGGCGGGACTGTTTGTACCGGGGACATGGTGGACACCCTATCGGACACATGGTGGACACCCGACAAACGGACATATAACACGCGGTAGCGTAGGATTTGTGGCGCCGAGCGAAGGATAAGGCTCTGCTGGGGAGCAACCTGAGCGTCGCGCGGCGATCCGGACACGGGGGCACGATCACTTCGTGCCCCTTTGTGTGTCTGGATCTGAAAGCGATAAACCCCGAAGTTCATTGATCACGATTCCGTTCGTCAATCTGCGAAAACCGCTGGTGGCAGTAATACACATCAAGCACGCCATCGACATCGGTTCGGCGCAACGCAACGGGCTCGCCTGCGAAGGCCACACACAGAAAGAATCGTTTCCCGTTCAAGCGCACTGTGCCTTTGGTATCGACGGTCCGGACGATGTCGGTCGTGTCGTAGGCGATTGGTTGGAGCTTCTCTGAATAGGGGCGAGGGCTGATCTGAAAACGGTCGGCCGGCACGTCCATCCCGAGTGCCTCATGCGGTCTGTAGTGGTTGTAGCGCTCTCTCCACGGATCGAACGCTCGTTGTACGTCGGCGAAACTGAGGAATGCTCGTCGCCCGATGATTTCGGCGAGTAGCGTTCGGTGAAAACGCTCGTCCTTACCGAGGGTCTGTGGGTGAAGCGGCCGCGAATGCAGCGTGGATATTGAGTTTCGGATCAGCCACACGGTTAGGCGTGTGTATGGATGGCCTGCAGACGCGTTTCCCCACGGATTTCCGTTGTCGTTGATGATCGCCCAGGGCAATCCGTACTTTCGAAACGTCGCAATGAGAATCTCGCGTACGGTGGGTTCTTGTTCGTTCCGACACGCGGTCAGGGCGAGCGAGTAGCGCGAGTGATCGTCGAGGATCGTCAGAGGAAAGCAGCGACCTTCAGCTGTGGCGAAGTGTCCCTTAAAGTCCATCTGCCACAGCTCATTCGGCGCGCTACGTTCGAAGCGCTGCCATGTATGGCTCTTATCGGAGGCCTCCTGGCTAATGAGATTTCGTCGTTTTAGAATCGCATGAACCGTGCTCTCGGCGCGGTGAATGCCGAACTCTCGAGCGAGAAGTTTTTTTATCTTCGGTGCCCCCCAACTCGGATCCTGGAGGCGCAATTGCTCGATGAGCAGCTCCACGTCGTCCGAGGTTTTTCCCGGCGATTGATTCGGGCGGCGCGACCGATTGATCAGCCCTTCATCGCCTTGCTTGAGATACCGATTGATCCACTCGTATCCTCTTGTTGGCGAAATCCCAAATCTTCGGCACAACTCCCGACGATTTGCATTCGGTGCTGTAGCTAATCTTACGAACTCTTTCCGGCTCTCCACCAGGGACGCCTCCTTGAATGGCATCGGCTTGCCCTCCAAGCCGATGATCACATCTCAAGGTGTCCACCATGTCCCCGATAGGGTGTCCACCATGTCCCCGGTACATACAGTCCCGCCCGATGCGAGCCGCGGCCCGCGCGGCTCGCTCCCTCTCGGCACGAATCGATCAACCGGCGAGCACGCATAAGGGTGGATTGCGCGTTCTTCGTTTCGAACTTACCTCGAATGCAGCGAACCTGCGCCTAT
>JBDSFL010000447.1:0-3773 GCA_039919545.1 Thermoanaerobaculia bacterium
CCCCGCCGATGAGCCGGCGAGAGAGGGCGCACCCGATCGCGTACGCCGCGCCCCCGAGGAACGCCGGCAACGTGGCCGCCGCGAAGTTGAAGGCCAGTCCGGCCGACGCGTGCGCCGCGCGCGCCAGGAGCGCGACCGGAAGAAAGCCTTGCGCGTAATAGTCCAGCGGCGCGCCGGAAAACCAGGGCTCCGGGATCGGCAGGAGGGGCGTCCGCAGGGCGGCTGATAACAGCGCCCCATCCATCGGCTTCTCGCCCCAGAAGACCTCCGGGTTGAACGCGCGGATGAGCAGGAAGACGAGGAACAGCCCGAAGAAGAGCCCGCGGGATGCGTGCAGCGCGCGGAGGGCGGAGCGGCCCGCGGGAAGCGCGAGCGTGAGCAGCGCCCCGAGGATCGCGAGCGGAATCGCGAGACGCTGGAAGCCGGGGACGAAGAAGCCGAGCCAGGACCAGGCGAGCCCCGCCGCCGCGAAGCCGAGCGGGCGGGCGAGCGCGCCGGCCAGCGCGTCGGACCACTCTGGCTCCTCGCCCAGAACCGGGCGGAGCAGCACCCACCCGAGCACACCCAGCAGCTCGAGCCCGAGCGCCCAGCGCAGCAACGCGAGCAGGTTGCCGAGCGGGCCGGTCGCGCGGGGCGGAGGGGGAGAGACGACGCCGCGCCAGCGCGCCTGCGGCGTCTCGTCGGGAGGCACGCCGCGCGCGAGAGCGGTCCGCGGCGTGAGCCCCGGGTCGCCGGAGGTCGGCACGCGGAGCAGCAGCCGCGCGGCGTCGCCGCGCGAGAAGCGGCTCGTCTTTCGGAAGAGCCGGACCACGGGATGGTCATAGACGCTGAGGGTCTCCTCCGCCGCGCGATCGTCGAAGCGCAGCGGTCCCAGCCCCGGCCGGTGCTCGAACACGCCGAGGCTCTCGAAACCGAGCGCGCCCGAGAGGAGCAGGCGGTAGTACTCGGCCGTGAAGGGAAACGCGTCGGGAACGCGCGAGATCGGCGCGAGGCCGCGGCGCGAGGCGAGGACGAGCACGTCGCACTGTGCCAGGCCGTCCAGCATTCGCTCGGCCTTGCCCGGCGTATCGACCTCGAACACCGGGAGCGGACGGGCGGGAAAGAGATATGTGTCGATGCCGGGAAGCGGCAGCGGGAGCGGGTCGTCCCAGTACTCGTACGCGATGCGGGCGCCCTGGGGATAAAGCGCCGCGAGGCGACGAGACGCGCTCACGCGCGTCGGCTCCGTCGTGTAGATCGAGAGCAGCGAGAAGCCGGCGACGAGCGTGCCGATGACGGTGATTCCCGCGGCCAGCCGGGCGAAGCGTCCGAAGACGAGCGGCAATCCCGCGACCGAAATCGCGGTGAGGAGCGGCAGCGCCGGATGCGCGTGCCGCACGGAAGCGACCGGCCGTGTCGCCTGCCAGAAAAGGAGCGGGACGAGGAAGAGGAGGAGCGGCAGGAAGCGGCGCGCACGCGGCTCTCGACGCAGGAGCGCGAGGAACAAAAGAGAGGCCGTCGAGACGGCGATGAGAAGTCCGAGCGCGGGCCCCGTGGCCCACACGAAGAGATTCTTCGCGGGCTCGAGCACCGGGACGCGGTCGATCCACTGGATGCCGGGGGGATACCAGAACGAGTTCGTCAGGATGTCGCGCAGCTCGGCGAGGTTGTCGAGCCAGAGCGGATTCAGGGAGAGGCCGAAGAAGCCCGGTCCGGCGAAGGCGTAGGGCTGCGCGAGGCGGAAGATCAGGAACGCCCCGAGCGACAGCAGGCTTCCGTCGCGCGCGGCGCCCAGAAGCCAGCGTCGGCCGCTTGGTTCTGCGCCGTCATCGTCCGGGGCGGGGCGTGCGGGAGACAGCAGGATCACCAGCGCGCCGATTCCGGCATAGAGCCCGAGATTAGGCTTGCATGCCGCCGCGGCTCCGAGCGAGAGCCCGGCCAGGAGCCAGGCCCAGGGCGGGCGGGCCGTTTCGTTCTCGCAAGGGACGACCAGAAGGGCGAAGAGGGCGACGAACATCGCGCCGAGGGCATCCACGGTGCCGAAATGCGCCTGCTGGATTGCGAGGGGGAGCGCCGCATAGAGGAGCGCGGCGACGAGCGTGGCGCGCCACCGGAACACGGCTCCAGCCAGGCGCCCTGCGAGCAATCCGACGAGCAGGAGCGTGGCCGTGTCCGCGACCGCGGAGAGCGTCCGCTGCACGGGCACCAGCGTTTCGTAGGTGACGCCGCGCGCGCCGCTCACGAGGAGGCAGAGGCCCCGGTGCAGGAAGACGGGGAGCGTGCCGTAGACGTAGAGGCGCTGCCCCGCGTTGTGCGGGTTGGCGGTCGAGAGCGCGGGATCGAAGTAAGTCGAAAACGGCGGAAAGCGGATCGCCTCGGCGACGAGCGTGAGGAAGCGCTCGTCGGGATGGATGTGCGTGCCGAGATCCCAGTTCAGGTCGTAGAGGCGCAGGGCCAGGCCGAAGAGGACGATGAAAAGGAGCGCCAGCGGACCGCGCCGACCCGTAGATTCTCCGGCCGCACGCATTCTCACCGCCCGCTCACGGCGCCTGATAGAGCGCCGTGCCCTCGGCGTCGAACACCTTGGTGAAGGACGGCGCGGCCGGAAACGCGCGCTCCCCGAAGTCCGTCCTTTCCAGCGCCCCGACGACGATGAACCTCACGCGCCTCCGGCGAAGGATCTCCGCCGCCGCGGCCGGATCGGGAACGGTGTAGAGCCGCTTCAGGTCGCGCAGTCGCGCGTCGATCTCGGGCTGCCCCTTCTCGCCGCGCCAGATTCCCTCGTGCGCGCTCCAGCCCAGCAGCGTGGCGCGTCCGCTCCCGGTCCCGATGCGGGCGTGCAGGTCGTACGAGGCACCCGGCGCCTCGGCCAGGATGTCCTCGGGGGCCGCATGCGTGCGCAGCCACTGCACGGCCCTGCGGTCGCCGCGCGTCATGAACGAGAGCGCGTCGAGCGTGCCGCCCGAAGACGCCGCGCGCTGCGCCACGGCCGCGATCGGGTGGACCAGGGAGGCCGCGAGAGCGGCGGCGACGAGAACGCGGATCGTGACGCGTGCGCGCCGCGTTGCGAGTACGAGCGGCAAGAGCAGCGCGGTTGCGAGGGCCAGCAGAGGGGCCGCGGCCGCCCAGCACTTGAACAACGTGTTCATGCGCTTGTACTCCTCGCCGTACGTGTCGACGACCACGACCACGTCCGGCAGCACGGCCATCGTCGCGCCACAGACACCCAGCAGCAAGCCGGCGCGCATCGCGCCCTCGGTCCGGTGCAGGAGAGCCATCGCGCCGAGACAGAACGCGACCCCGAGACCGAGCACCGGCCGGCCCGTGACGATCGAAAGGGCGATGCCGAGGGCCGGGAAGAGCGTGGCGAGCAGGAATGATTCCTCGACCACGGCGCGCGAGCGCACGAGCGCGATGCCGAGCGCGAGCGCCGGGATCGTGAGGAGGCTCCCGAAATGGAGGAACGCCTCGGGCGACGTCGTGCCGAGCGGCGAGAGAGCGAGGCCCAGGAAGGGAGGGCGCGGCGAGAGGAGAAAGGGCGCCAGGAACAGCGAGGACGCGGCGAGCGTGGCGGCAAACCGCAGGATCGAGGGGCCGACGGCGCGGCGAGCCAGGTTTCCCGCGGCCACGATGAGGAGGACCGCGGGAACATCCCACGGATTCGCGGAGAGGAGCGCACCCAGGAGCGCCGCGTCGAGCAAGACCCCGGCGGCGCCGCGGAAGCGCCCCGCGGCGCCGGCCAGCACGATCAGGAGCGGCAGGGCCAGGGCGTGCGGGTGCAGATCCCCGAGCCG
>JBDSFL010000452.1:0-16034 GCA_039919545.1 Thermoanaerobaculia bacterium
GACGACCTCTGGCTCCATGACGTGGCCGGAAAGAGCGCCCGGCGCCTGACTCACGACAGCGACGAGGAAGAGGTGCCGACCTTCTCTCCGGATGGCACCCGCGTGGCATTCGTGCGCAAGAACGACCTCTTCGTCCTCCAGGTCGCAACCGGCGTCGAGACGCGCCTCACGCAGAGCGGCACCGAGCATGTCTACAACGGCAAGCTCGACTGGGTCTACGAGGAAGAGCTCGCGAACCGGCGGAGCGGCCGGTCCTACGAGTGGGCGCCGGATTCCTCGGCCATCGTCTTCTTGCGCCTCGACGAGAACCGCGTGCCCAGCTCCCCGATCCTGAACTTCCTCCCGGTGCACGGCACCGTGCGGGAGCAGCGCTATCCGAAGGCGGGCGATCCCAACGCGATCCCCTCGGTCCATCTCGTGGACCTCACCACCGGCAGGACCACATCCATCGCTTTCAACCCCGACGACCTCTACGTCGCCCCCGAGTTCTCGTGGACCGCGGACGGCACGTCGGCCTGCTTCCTCACGCTGAACCGGGCTCAGACCGAGCTCACGGTGCAGCTGTTGGCGCGCACCGGGGGTACGAAGACGCTCCTCACCGAGAAGGACCCGCACTGGATCAACTCGATCGAGCCGCCCCGTTTCCTGAAGGACGGCTCGGGCTTCCTCCTCCTGTCGGAGCGAAGCGGTTTTCTCCACCTGTATCGCTTCGGTATGGACGGCAAGCTCACGAACGCGGTGACGCAGGGCCGCTGGCTCATCCACCGCTCGCCGGAGCTCGACGAGAAGGCGGGCCTCGTCTACCTCGTGGGGACCGAGCAGGACCCGCGCGAGCAGCACGTGTACCGCGTCCGCCTGGATGGAAGCGGTTTCACGCGCCTCACGAAGGAAGCCGGAACGCACAGCCTCGACCTCTCGCCCGACGGCTCGCTCTTCATCGACTCGTTCTCCGATTCGGCCACGCCCCCGCGCATCGCGCTCTCCCGCGCGGACGGCACGCGGGTGGCGCTTCTGGACGAGCCGGTGAACGCCCTGGCGGAATTCCGCCTCGGAAAGACCGAGCTGGGATCCTTCACCGGGAAGGACGGCACGCTCTTCTACACGCGCCTTCTCAAGCCGGCGGACTTCGACCCGGGCAAGAAGTATCCCGTCGTGGTCTTCGTGTACGGCGGGCCGCATGCCCAGGTCGTGAAGAACTCCTGGGGCGTGAGCTCGCTGCTCGACGAGGTGATGGCTTCGAAGGGATACCTCGTCTGGTCGATGGACAACCGCGGCTCGTGGGGGCGCGGCCACGCCTTCGAGACGCCGCTCGCCGGCCGCACCGGCAAGGTGGAGCTGGCCGACCAGCTCGAGGGCATCGCGCACCTGAAGAAGCAGGCTTTCGTCGATCCGGCCCGCATCGGCCTCTGGGGCTGGTCCTACGGCGGCTATCTCACGTTGTACGCCGCCACGCACGCGGGAGAGACGTTCAAGTGCGCGGTCGCCGGCGCCCCCGTCACCGACTGGAAGTACTACGACACGATCTACACCGAGCGCTACTTGAAGACCCCGAAGGAGAACGCGGCGGGGTACGAGGACTCGGCGCCGCTCACCAGCGCGGGCAAGCTCGGCACGCGACTGCTGATCATCCACGGCACGGCCGACGACAACGTCCACATGCAGAACTCGATGGCGTTCGTGGATGCGTTGATGCGGGCCGGGAAGGACTTCACGTTCGTCCCCCTCCCGGGTCAGAAACATGGGCCGCGCGATCCTGCGGCCAGGCTCTACTCGAACCGGCGCATCCTCGAGTTCTTCGAGAAGAACCTCTGAGCGGTTCCGGTCGCAGGTGCGCCGTGCAGGCGTCCGCCTGAGCGATTTGCGCTCGGCTCAGGCATTTCCGGGGGGCGTAAAAGGCCTCGCCTGCGAAATATCTCAGAGAAAGGGCCGTGGGCACTACGATCGGGCCGTGCTCACCTCTTCGGACACCCCTCTCCTGAAGAAACTCGGCATCAAGGAGGGCTACCAGATCGCCCTGGTCAGCCTCCCGCCGGGATTCGAGCTGGAGCTGGGCGCGATGCCGCCCGACGTCGTGGTCGTCGCGGGCTCCAAGAAGCCGCTCGACCTCGTGCTGGTCTTCGCGGAATCGCGCTCCGAGCTCGAGCGCCGGCTCGCCAGCGTCTCGGCTCGGCTCTCGCCCTCCGGGATGATCTGGGCCGCGTGGCCCAAGCGAAGCTCGGGCGTCTCGACGGATCTCTCCTTCGAGGCGGTTCAGGGCGCGGGGCTCGCGGCGGGGCTCGTCGACACGAAGATCTGCGCGCTCAACGAGACCTGGTCTGCGCTGCGCTTCGTCATCCGCCTGAAGGATCGTCCCCAGTCGTGACCGGCTCGGCGGCCAGTTTCGGCAGCCGCTGAAGAGAACCGATTCGGGTACGCTCGCCGTCCGCATGGCCACGACCCCGTCATTTCGCGACGAGCTCCGGCGTGTCCTCACGCCGTTCGAATCAGCGACGCCGCTGCCGAGAGCTGCATTCACCGATCCCGAATTCTTCGAGCTCGAGCAGCGGACTCTTTTCGACAATGCCTGGCTTCCCGTGGCCCACGTCGCCGACCTCGTCCGTCCCGGCGACTGGGTCCGCGCTCCGCTGCTCGGCGAGCACGTCATCATTCTTCGCGACGCGGGCCTCGAGGTCTCTGCGCTCTCGGCCACTTGCACGCACCGGGGCACCCTTCTGGTCGAAGGCGATGACGGCCATCTCGAGACGCTCTGCCTGACGTGCCCGTATCACGGCTTCACCTACGCGACCGACGGAACGCTGCTCGCGGCTCCGGGAATGGAGGGCCGTCAGCGACCTCCGGGCCTCTCGCGTTTGAGGGTCGAGATCCAATTCGGCGTCGTGTTCGTGAATCGCGACCCGGAAGCCCGCCCCTTCGATACCTGCTGGGAGGGCGGTCCCCCATGGCTTTCGCGCGCGGCGCTCTGGAACCTCGAGCGGTCGCGCCGCACCGATCACGAGGTGAACGCCAACTGGAAGGTCCTCGTCGGCAACTTCCAGGAGAGCCATCACTTCACCCGGGTGCATCCCGGTCTCGAGGGGAAGACGCCCTGGAGCGCCTCGGCCAGCGTGATCGAAAGCGAGGCGTGGCTCGGCGGGACGATGGAGCTGGCCGACGGCTTCGAAACGGTGTCCGAGAGCGGCGAGCGTCAGGGGCGTCCCTTCATCGCCGCGGTCGAGGATCGCCGCCGCGTGCACGATGCGCTCGTGCTTCCGCTCTGGTTCACCAGCCTGCAGCCCGACTACCTGCTCACGTATCGCCTGGCGCCGCTCGCCGTCGATCGCACTCTCGTGGTCGCCGAGATCCATGTGCACCCCGGCGCACTCTCCCCGCCGGTGAACCTCGAGGACCTCTTCACGTTCTGGGACCGCACGAACGCCGAGGATCGCGCCATCTGCGAGCTCCAGCAGCGTGGACTCTCCGCACGCCGCCTCGCGACCTCCTGCTACACCGAAAGCGAGGACGGCCTGCACGCGTTCGAGCGGATCGTGGCCGCGCGCTGCCTCGCCGCGCCGCACGAGCCCGGAGGCATCGCGTGAGCGTGACGGCACCCCGCCGCGGCCGCATCTGGGGGCTCTTCGGCGAGCCGTTCGTCGACCTCTCCCCCGTGCTCGACCTTTCCGCGCTGGACGACCTCGATGTCGAGGTCTCGCGCGGCCTCGCCCACGTCGAGACGGCCTACACCGGCGGCACGCTGAAGTGGATGGGCGTGGTCGCCCCCTGGGCGATGGACGACGCGTACCTCGACGCCATGAAGGTGATCGAGGAGCTGCCCGACGACGAGATCGCGACGCTCGTCTCGCTGGCCGACGATCCGTCGTCGATTCCCGTCGGCGATCGCTCCGCCCTGCGTTTCGGCGACGAGACCGAGCATCCGTTCAATCGCGCCCAGGAGCGCTGGCTCTCGTACCGGCATCGCGTCTACTTTCCGTGGAAGGTCTGCTACCACCTGCTCGAGAACGACGCGTGGGACGACAAGCACTCGGGCTCGGGAAAGCGATTCGGCGACGAGGCGCGCAGCGTCTTTCCCGAGACCGTCCGCTTCCTCGAAGCGTTGCCGTTCGCGGAGATCGGGCGCGCCGTGATCTTCGGGCTCGAGCCGAACGATCATGCTCCGCTGCATCGCGACACCGAGCCGGGGGGCGCCCTCGCCGTCGCGCAGTCGATCTCGCTCTGCCCGCGCGCCGACAAGCGCTTCTACCTTCAGAACGACGCGGCGGACGACCCGCTGGTGCTCGGCACGCGCGCGTACTGGTTCAACGACATGGACTATCACGGCGTGCTCGCCGACCCGTTCTTCCGCTACTCGATCCGCGTGGACGGCGCCTTTGCGCCGGACTTCGTCGAGACGCTGCGCGACTCGAGGACGTGAACGCCCGGAAGGGCGGACAAGTCCGCGCACGAGGTCATTCGCGCGACGCTATTCGCATGACGCTATGACGTCAGGACGTCATAGCGTCATGACGATGAACCGGGCATGCCGGCCGGCCGCACGAGCACCGGCACGCTGATGGCGCGATCGTCCGTTGCGCCCGCTTGCCTTCGCACGTAGAGCCCGCTCGCTTCGCCCCCCACCAGGAAGACGCCGTAGTTCAGCGGCTGCCCTGCGGCGCCGGGGCCCTCCTCGGCCAGCGCCTCGAAGTAGCGTTGCGCGATCCAGCGACCGGGCCGCGCGTGGTTCAGGGATTCCAGCCACTCCGCGTCGGTCTCGTCGCGCCCCAGGATGACCTCGTCTCCTTCGGCCCCGTAGTCGCTCTTCAGCACCCACTGCGCGCGCTCGGCCAGGAGCCGCTCGCGGTGGATCGTCTCGAGCCGCGAGGTGTACGGCACGTATTTCTCGACGAGGCCTCGCGCGCGGATCGAGAAACGGTGGATGTGCTCCCACATGAAGGCCATCGTCCGCTTGTTCTGCGGCAGGACCGAGCCGAAGGGATTGATGATGGCCGTCTTGCGCAGCAGGCTGGCGCGCAGCGCGATCTCGAGCGGAACCGCCAGAGGTAGAGAATCCTCGAGCGTCTCGTCGTCCCAGGCGCTCGCTCGCTCGCCCCAGCCGTCGGTCTTGTAGTGACGCAGGATCGCCGCGAGCGGGTGCCCGAAGAGCGTGGCGCGCCCGTCCTCCTCCGCTCCCAGGTTGTACGGCGAGCCCAGCACCACCCGGTATCCGAGCGCCTCGAGCCAGCGCCGGTAGAGGCGAATCACCGAGAGGTCCTCGGTGAACTCGGTCGGGTAGACGATGCCGATGGTGCGCGGCACCGGGCCGTCGACGAGCCGCTCCACCAGCAGGTTCACCATCGCGCCGAAGCACCGCTCGAGGTCCGCGTTCGGGTCGACGAGCTCGGGCGCGGCCGCCTTCGCGAGCGCGCTCAGCACGACCGCTTCCGCCTCGCCGGTGGGCGTGTCGCAGTTCAGCTCCGTGATCACGTACCCTTCGGCCGTCTCGAAGACGTCCGCGCGGGCGAGCCCGTGCCAGAGCGGACGCGAGGCCTGCCACATCAGCTGCTGGGCGGGCGTGAGGGCGAAGAACGCGCCGGGCAGCTCGTCGTCTTCGTCCACCAGCCGGCACGCCTCGTCGTACAGCTCGGCCACCTCCTCACCCGCCAGCGACAGCGCGCCGAAGCGCTTCGCATCGAGAACGAGCGCTTCGGCCGAGAGGCGCGGCTCGCCGCCGATCCAGGGATCCAGAATGATGCCGCCGGCGACGACGCTTCGCGCGAAGGCGTCGTAGGGCGGGGACGGTTCGCTGGGTCCGTCGGGAGACTCCGGTTTCTCGGCCTGCATTCGGGTCATCTTAAAGGCGGTGCGCTGATATTCTCGCCTCAGATGATCGGGACAGCCCTCGTGGAAACGGGTCTCCTTTCCGCTCAAGGCTCGCTGCGCGGCGTCTTCGGGCGCGCCTTCATCGCTCTGGACGATCTCTTCGACGTCAACGCCCTCTCGGCCATTCACGACGAGGTCTGCCTCGCGCTCTCCCAGATGCCGACCGGCTACACCGGCGGCAGCCACCGCTCGATGGGCATCATGCCCAGCGCGTGCGAGGGCGAGGCGCTGGTCGATTACCAGGACGTGATCCGCACGCTGGACGACGCCGGGTTCGCCACGTTCCAGGGTCTCGCGGATTCGCCGCAGGCCATTGCGATCGATCCGTCGCGACGGCGGAAGCTGCAGTTCGGAGAGGAGCGCGACGTCCCGCTCTCCACACGCCAGATGCTCTGGCTCAAGATGCGGCACCGCGTCTACTTCCCCTGGAAGGTCTACGCCGAGCTCATCCCCAATAACCGGTGGGAAGACAAGTGCGACCCGGCCGGCAAGAGCTTCACCCGCCATGCCGAGGCGCTCTTTCCGAAGACGATCGCCTTCGTGAAGGGCCTCCCCTTCACGCATATCGGGCGCTGCAACGTGATGGGCCTCGAGGCGCACGACCACGGCACCGTGCATCGCGACGGCGACCCGCTCGGCGAGCCCGAGCCGTTCCTCACGCTCTGCCCCGCGGGCGACAAGCGGCTCTATCTCTACGACGAGAAGTCGCGCGAGCGCATCCCCGTCTCCGGACGCGTCGTCTGGTTCAACGATCACGACTATCACGGCGTCCTTGCAGACCCGTTCTTTCGCTACTCGATCCGCATCGACGGCGTCTTTGCACCAGGCTTTCGCGACGAGCTCGTGAAGCGCTACGGAAGGGAACCATGAACGAGCCTCCCGAACCCGGCTCCGAATTCGAGCGCGACGTCGAGCTGAAAAAACCCGGTATCGTGGGCGCGCGCTGGTGGCACAAGTCGCTCGAGGAGGAGCGCCAGGTCGTGGGGCGGCGATCGGTCCTGAAGACGCTCGCCATCGCGGGAGGAATCATGGGGGCCGCGGGCCTGGGCCTCTACGCGATCGGGCGCGCCTTCCGGACGCCCGCCGAGCCGGTCTCCTTCGGCACGCGCCGCGCTCTGGAGGTTCAGCGGCTCTATGGCTGGAACTTCGGCGCGCGCGACAAGGCGCTCGTCTTCGACGGCATCACGGAAACCGCGTTCGTGAGGGGGAGCCTCGAGCGCCTCGGCGAGGTGATGACGCCGAAGCACAACACGAAGTACTCCGTGGGCACGCTCCTCGAATCGCTCACGGCTCAACCCACGGCCACGCTGCCCGAGCCCGACGACGGCTACACACCCGAGGATTCCGCCGAGTTCAAGAAGCTGATCGACGTGGTCGTTCCCGCCGTGACGCCCCAGATGGAAGAGGCATACCTCGTCGGCGAAGCCTTCGCCCGGCTCTGCCAGGGGCACCCTGCGCTCTCCGCGCTCGTCGACCTGCCCGGACCCGAGGCCGTCGCCTTCGCGGCCGGCGCCTGCAAGAGGTTCGAGCCGGTGCTCCTGATCGACAACTGGCCGCACCCGCACGGCGTGGTCCCGTCGCACCTGGCGCTCGCGGCCCTGGCGTATTACCAGCCGCGCTTCACGGAGCAGGCGGCCTCACGCACCGAGACGTCGCCGCTCTTCATCCTCGATCGCGCCCGCCTGGCGCCGTACTCCGAGGAGAGCGACCGCTTCGACAATCGCTACTACGCGAACATGCCGAGCATGAGGGCTCTCGCGGGCGACGGCATTCGCGGCCTCTTTTACGTCGTTCGCTCAGCGTCCGACCTGCCCGAGCCCGGTGATCTCACGCGCGTCCTTGCGGAAGGCACGCGCCAGACATCGCCGTCGAGCGTGGCGGTGCGCGCGCTCGCCCTGAGCGACTTCAATGGACGCCTGAGCGATCCGGGGACGACGGTCTATTACGGCGGCTCGGCCCAGACCGATGGAAGCTTCTTCGTGAACTATCCCTTCGATCCCACCTTCTCGCCCCCGTTCGGGCAGAAGATCGCGCCCTCGACCTCGCCGGATCATGTGTTCGTGCCGGGCGCCGCGAAGTCGACACCTTCGGCCGCGAACGTGGGGAAGGTGGCCGTGCTCGTGACCGCCTCGGGCCTGCTCATCGGCGCCGCGCTGAACCGGCGTGGCTCGATGAACCGCTTTTCGGGCGGATGGAGCGGATAATGGATCACTCCGTCTTCGCCATCGAGCTCTGCCTCCGCCTGGAGCCCCGCAGCCGCGTGCGCGACGAGCTGCGGCGGCTGGTCGTGTCACACCCCGCGCGGACCGGGATCAAGCAGAAGGGCGAGCTGCTGCGCAAGATCTCCGAGATCCTGGGCGAGAGCTCGGATCTTTTCGCGATGGGCTGCTGGGACTTCTTCGACGACGACGATCGGGCGCGCAGCGACTACCACATGTGGGCGAACGGGATGATCACCGAGGAAGGTGCGCGCGAGCAGCCATCGGGTTTCCCGCAAGGAAGCGGCGAGCCCCGCTACATGACCTTCACCGCGGCGCTGCTGCTGGTGAACGGGCACGCGACCGAGCGTGCGCTCGCCGACGCCTGCAAGACGCCGGAAAATCAGCTCTGGAAGAGGGAGACGTTCAAGAAGGTGCTGAAGGCTCTGGGGCGCGTCGACTTCGCCGGTGTGAAGTCGGACGTGCTGTACCTGATACCGGGAGAGGAAGACTGGGGCCTCACCGAGGACGACCTGAAGCTCCCGAAGTTCGAGTACTTGCGGCCGATCGAATAACCGCGGGGAACCGGGGGACTCGAAGGCACGAACTTCGAAACCACAGGGCATGAACTCATGTTCTGTTGCCGCGCTTCGAATCGCCTCGCACCCGGGAATCGGCGTTCGCCGAACGCGCCGCTTCGTCGATACGAGAGAGGCCATCGCGGCGCTCTCGAGGTTTTCGCTGTGCTGTCATTGCAGCCGCGGGATTTTCGCGGCGCAAAAACCTCTAGGCCGTCGACGCCGATCCCCGGGCACGAGGCTCTCGGCATCGCAGAGTGATGGCGGACGAAGAGAGGGAGACCGGGAGGGGGGGCTGGGACCGCAACGTCGAGTCGCTGCGCGACGTCGACAGAAGACTGTCGAACAACGCCGCGTTTTCGATTCACGACTTCGATCGCCTGGGCACGGAAGCCAAGAACCGGTCGAGAGCACGACCAGAGCACGACCGGAGCACGACCGGAGCACGACCAGAGCACGCGAGAGCACGACGCGCACCGTCACCGATCAGAACCAGGCTTCCCAGACTCCTCGATCGACCTCCACGCCGTGCACCGTGATCGAGACTCGCGGCGCGTTGCCGCGGAAGGGGCGGATCTGGTGCAGGCGCCGGCTGTCCAGGAGTAACGCGTCGCCTGCTCCCGAGCGGATTGTCACGTTTTCGTGATCGTCCGGCTCGATCTCCGAATCGGGACGGCCGGCGTAAAGCGCGTTCCAGAGCCTCAGCCCTCCGCCGATCTGCGCGGGAGCCAGCGTCCACACCAGCGTCACGGCGCGATCGCCTGCGGCGAGCTGGTGTGCGGTCAGCCCTTCGAGATCGAAGTGCACGACGCCTCCTTCGCTGGCGACTTTTCCTTTGGCGGAAAAGATGTGCACGCCCGGGCCGCAGAAGCCCGGGCGGCGGCGGATCGGGGCTCCGATCAGCCGGCCCAGGAGCGCGAGGGTGCGTGCCGCGATGCCGGGCAGGATCGATTCCACGAGCGCGTCGGACTCCTTCACGCTCTGGAAATATTCCTTCGTTCGTCCGGTTTCCAGGTGCGTGTAGAAGGCGCGGCCAAGGGTGAACTGCTCGCCTCCGAAGTCGGGAGTCCAGCGTTTGCTTGCCGCGAGCACACGGCTGGCGAGCGCGTCCGCCTCGCCTTTGGGCAGCGCCTCGCGCACCACCACGGCCGCGTGACCCGCCAGCCGCGAGGCGAGCGGGATCTCGCACGCGGCGCTCCAGCGGCTCGAGCTCACCGTGATGGCGCCGAAGCGGGCGGGATCTGGGGCGGCTTGGCTCACTTGCAGGGATTCGCTTGCCGCCCGGCTGTCAGACGGCCTTGGGGATCACGCGGAAGGCCATGCCTTCCGTCCGCACGGCCTTCGACACGATGCAGTATTTCTCGGCCAGCGCGAGCGTCTTTTCGACCTCGGCCTTGCGGCTCTCCCACAGGGCGGCCGGAACGTTCGGGGCGAGCTCCATCTCCGTGACGCGGAAGCCGCCGGCCGGATCCTTGTCCACCACGCAGGAGGCGTCCACGACCGGATTCTCGATCGGGAGCTGCAGCTTGCCGATGAAGATGGCCCACGTCTGCACGAAGCAGGCGGAGACGGCCCCGATCAGGAGCTCCTCCGGGTTGGCCATGCCCCCCTTGCCTCCCAGCGACGGCGCGCCGGCGTGCGAGCAGGCGAGCGATCCGTCGGCGGTCGCGAGCTTGCCTTCGCGTGCGGTGGCGTCCCAGGTGGCGGTGAGCGAGAAGCGATGTTCGTCGGACATGTTCTTTCCTCTGTTCCTTGGCTCTTTTTCTCAGCTCTTGAAAACGAGCAGCCGCGGCTCGGTGTATTCGTCCATCGCGTAGGCGGGCCCTTCGCGCCCTACCCCTGAATCCTTCACGCCCCCGTACGGCATGCGGTCGGCTCGCCACGTGGGGACGTCGTTGACGATGAGGCCGCCCACCTCGAGCGTATCGAAGGCCTGCTGGATGCGGTCGATGTCCTGCGTGAAGAGCCCCGCCTGCAGCCCGAAGCGCGAGTCGTTCGCGCGCTGCAGCGCCTCTGCGAACGTGTCGTAGGGCGAGAGCGTGACGATCGGCCCGAACACTTCCTCGCACTCGACTCTCATCTCGCGCTTCGTGTTCACGAGGACCATCGGCTCGATCACGTTTCCCGTACGCTTGCCTCCGCACAAGAGCTCGGCGCCTTGCGCGACCGCTTCCTCCAGCCAGCTCTCGATGCGGTCCGCGTCGGCCGTGCTGATCATCGGCCCCACGTCGGTCGAGTCGTCGAGCGGATCGCCCGACGTCAGCTTCCGCGTCGCGGCGACGAACGCGTCGCGGAACGCCGCGAACACGGGGCGATGCACGAGCGTGCGCTGGAGCGCGATGCACGACTGGCCGGCGTAGCCGAAGCCCCCCGCCGCGCAGCGGGCCGCCGCGCTCGCGACGTCGGCATCCGAGTGGACGATCGCCGCGGCGTTACCGCCCAGCTCGAGCCAGACGCGCTTCTTGGGCGCCAGACCCTTCAGCCTCCAGCCCACCTCCGCCGAACCGGTGAAGGAGACGATGGGAAGCCGCGGGTCGAGCGCGATCTTCTCGCCTGCTTCTCCGGTCACGGGCAGCACGACGTAGGCCTCCGCGGGCCAGCCCGCTTCGTGGACGATCTCGGCCAGCGCGAGCGCCGAGAGCGGGGTCTGCGAGGCGGGCTTGTGCACGATCGGCGCGCCGACGGCAATGGCCGGAGCCACCTTGTGCGCGCAGAGATTCAGCGGAAAGTTGAACGGCGTGATCGCGCAGACGGGGCCCACGGGCACGCGGCGCAGCACGCCCCAGCGTCCCAGCGACGCCTCGTTCACGTCGAGCGGGAGCACGTCGCCCGCACGCCGCTCGACCTCCGACGCGGCCGAAAGAAACGTGGCAACGGCGCGCTCGGCCTCGGTACGCGCGGCCTTGATCGGCTTGCCCGCCTCTCGCGCGAGGGTGCGCGCCAGGCTCTCGTTGCGCACCCGCAGCGTGTCGGCGATTTTTCGCAGGATGGCCGCGCGCTCGAAGGTGGGAATGCGCCGCGTCTTCGGAAACACGGCCGCCGCACCCGCGATGGCCTGCTCCACCGTGTGAAGCGACGGGCGCTGTAGCCGCCCGACCTCGGAGCCGTCGAACGGGGAACGCACGACGAGCTCGGACGACGCTTCGTTCAGGACGAGGTCTCCTCCGGCACGAGATCGGGATTGAACTCGCGCGCCGCAGTCCAGCCGCGCGCGGAGAAGAACGTCTTGAGGCCGAGGGCCACCAGGCCGGAGACGCCGCGGCGCGCCTCGAACGCGTCGACGAGGCGCCCCACCTCGGGCGGGGCCGCGGCCGGCACCGTGAGGCGCGAGCGGGAGAGGAGCGCGACCGGCGCCTCCCACCGAACTTTTTCCCACGGTTCGACGAGAACCGCCTCTTCCTGCTGCGAGAGCGGGGCCACTCCCTGCAGGGCCAGCTTCCCCGACGCCACGGCCAGCAGCAGCGGCAGGTCGCGCAGCACGGGGACGGCCGTCTCGAAACGGAATGTGTGAAACGGCGCGCGCTTCAGGTGCCCCTCGGCATCCACGCCTCCGGCATTTCCCACCAGCACCACGCCGCGCCGCGGCTGCCCCGCGTTGGCGAGAAGGCTCCAGATGTAGGCCATCGGCCAGAGCGGGGCGGAGAGAACGAGCAGGACGAGTCCGATCAGGCGGCTGCCGAGTCCGGGGCCCTGGCTCATCTTTCCCGTGCGCGACGGGAGCCGATCCGTGAGCAGCGAGGTGCTCTCGTCGGTGCCGGCTTCCTGACTGCCGGGGTGAAGCACGAGATTCGCGGTCACGATCACATTTTCCAGCGAGACCCCGGACGGAATCACGGTGCGCGGCAGGATCGAGCTCTCCACGAGGCGCGCCCCCTCGGCCACGATGGCGTCCTCGGCCACCGTGCTGCCGGGGCCGACCACGGCCTTCGGATCGACCACGGCTCGGGGCGACACCGCCGGCTTCTCGGCGCGATCCGCGCGGCGAAAGGCCGAGACGGAATCGAGCAGCGTGACGTTCTCCTCCAGCGCAAGGGGTGTGTGGTCCGGGCCCAGCCCCCACTCGGGCGAAGCGGGCTCGCGGGGGAGCTCGAGCTTCTTCATGGCTCCGGGGGCGATGCGCCAGAGTCCCGCCACGCGTCCCGCGCTCATCGCCGCGACAATCGGCTCGTTGCGCGCTGCCACGCCGCGCAGGAACTCGCCCACCAGCTCGTGCGCGCCCACGTCGGCCCGCATCACCAGCGTGTCTCCATCCAGGCGCGGCTCCAGGCGGCGCAGCACATCACCGCAGCTCTCGCCGTCCTCGCGCCGCACGTACTCGAGCGCGATGCCCCAGCGGATGCCCTTGCCGAAGCGCTTCGTGATCTCGCCGCCGCGCGGCCCCACCACGAGAAGCGCCGAGCGGCGCCCGGCCTTCACCAGCGCCTCCAGCGCGTGCTCGAGCGTGGGCACGGACTGCAGCGGCAGCAGCGCGGGAACGGTGCGGGACGCAAGCGCTCCGAGAGCCGAGCCGTCTCGATCGGCGAAGAGGACCGTGGTCATGGGCGGGCGATTATGCGTGAGCCGCGGATGGGGCGGTGAACGAAGCCTGCCCGAGCCCTCGAATGCTCACGGGCGCGGGCCCGCGACGAACACGCGCAGACCCGTCGCGCGCCCCGCACGCGCATCCACTTCCGTGGTCACGTCCGTCAGGTGCTGGGCGAGCCAGGCCCGCACGGGCGCGGGAGGCGCCTCCTCACCGGCCGGGGCCTTCTCGCGATACGCCCAGCAGCGCATCGTGCCGGAGCGCACCTCGTTCTCGATCGTCGAGACCGTCCCGGCGCCTGTCCAGCTCAGACCGGTCCGGAAGAGGCGGTACGCCAGCGCGTCGGGTTCCGGGGCGCGGAACGCCGCCGTGCGCACGGGCAGCGGTGCGACCAGCGGTTCGATCTGATCGGCCAGCTCGCGCGAGCCGTTGCGATGCGTGAGGAGGCCCTGGCGGATGACGCGTGCCGATTCGATACCCGCAAAGACCAGGAACGCGGCGACGAAGGCGATCGTGGCGCGCCCGCCCACGAGCGGCGAGCGCACGCCCCAGGCCAGCAGAGCAGAGGCGAGCGTGGCGATGGCGATGCCGACGAGGACGATGGGGAGGCCGAACGTCGGATCGCCGCCGCGCTCGATTCTGAGATTGCCGAGCTCGAACAGGATGGCCGCTGTGAGCAGGGCCACCGCGCCGGCCACCAGCGTGAACCGCGTCTCCGTGCGCGCCGTCGCACGCTCGCGCAGCGGGACGAAGAGCGCCGTGGCGCCGAAGCCCGCGAAGGCCGCGAGCGCCGGGAGGGCCGGGGCGGACGAGAGCTGGAAGTTTCCGTTCACGACGACGAGCAGCACGAGCTCGAGCGCGTAGACCGCCCACAGAGCCCCATGCGCGATGCGGCGCTCGCCACCGGTCGCCCCCGATTCGACCTCGCGGTCGGAGAGGGGACGCAGCAGGAACGCCACGCCGGCGCCGATCAGCGGAAAGAAGAGTCCCAACGTTCGCACGATGGCCTTCAGCTCGGCACCCAGGAGCGCCGGGTCGAAAGACCACGAGCTCGGACCCACGACACCGAACGCGCTGCCGAGCTGGAAGCGCAGCAGCGCGGGACGGAGGAGCGCGGTGAGCAGGAGCTGCGAGCCGCCGACCGCGGCGAAGGTGCCGAGCAGCAGCCACAGCGACCGGCGCGTGCGGCCGATGCGGAAGAGCCCGGGGCGCAGCGCGAGCGCGAGGGCGAGCGGCGCCATGAAGAGGCCGATCGCGTAGCCCTTCGCGAGAAAGCCCAGGCCGAAGGCGAGGCCGGAAAGCGGCGCCTCGCGGGGGAGGTCCTCCTCGAAGGCGCGGATTCCGAAGATGAGCCCCAGGAAGCCGAGCGCCGTGAGCGTGGGCTCGACCGTGGCGGTGCGCGACGCGGCCACGAGCGGCGGGAAGAGGGCGGCGAAGGCGCCCGCCAGGTGGCCCGCGGGCTGGCCGAAGCCGCGGCGCACGATGCGCTCGAGCAGCAGCGCGCTCAGCAGGCCCGCCATCGCGGAGGGGAGACGGATGGCCCACTCGACCGGGCCGAACACGCGCACCATCACCGAGAGAATCGCGGGGAAGAGGATCGGGGTTCCCGACGGCTCGCCGAGCGGGACGTGCGAGAGCCCGAGCAGCTGGCCCAGGCCCCCCTCGACGATATTGCGCGCGCCCACGGCCCACAGCCCCTCGTCGCCTCCGAAGAGGTCGGGGTGGCCGAGCTGGATGAGCCGCAGCAGGGCACCCGCGAGGAGCGCGACGGCAAAGAGGAGCCGTCCCGACGCCTCCGGGTCGTCAGCGTGGGACGATTCCGTCACGGGGCGGGAGTATACGGAGCGCGCCCGACCGGGCGATACTCTCGACTCAAATGGCCGGCGATCGGATGCCCGCTCCGCCCCCTCCGCAAGAGCGCGGCGATGGATCACCCTCGATCGCGGTGACGATCATCGCGCGCGACGAGGAGGACCGCCTCCCCGACGCGCTCGCGTCGGTCTCCTTCGCCGACGAGGTGGTGGTCGTGGTCGATGCGGCCTCCACGGATCGGACCGAGGAGATCGCCCGGGCCTCGGGCGCCCGCGTCCTGGTACGCGCCTTCGACGGTTTCGGCGCGCAGAAGAATGCCGCGGCCGCGGAGGCCTCCTCGTCCTGGATCCTCTCGCTGGACGCCGACGAGATCGCCTCCCCGGAGCTTGCGGTCGAGCTACGCGGGCGGCTGTTCGAGCTCGCCGCCCGAAGAAAGCGCGTCGGCGAGGCGCCGCCCGCGTTCCGCATTCCCATCCGGCTCGAGTTCCTGGGTCGTCCCCTGCGTTTCGGACGCGACACCGTCGTGCGCCCCGTGAGGCTCTACGACCGGCGCTACGCGCGCTTCACCGAGGATCCGGTGCACGAGCGGGTCGTCTCGACCGGACCCATCGACGCGCTGGACGAGTCGATCCTGCATCGCTCCTATCGCGACCTTTCTCATTATCTTCAGAAGCTCGACCTCTACACGACGCTCGCGGCCCGGGCCAAGCAGAGCCAGGGGAAGGGCGCGCCGCGCTTCCTCTCGCTGCGGGTGGCGTGGGAGTTCTTCGACCGCGCCTTCCTCCGGCTCGGCCTGCTGGACGGCACCGCGGGGCTCACGTTCGCGCTCCTCTCGGCGGGAAACACGCTCTTGAAGTATCAGAAGCTCACCGAGCTGCGCACCCTGCCGGAGCGTGCCGTCCCGCCCGCGGCCGAAGGCAGCCGTCCAGCCGAGGTCCCCGTGCCCGCGGCGCGAACACCGCTCGAGACGTCATGACGGCGCTCGCGATATGACCTCGCTTTCGATATGACGCCGCTTTCGATCGGCGGGATCCTCGCGGGAGCGGGCGGGCTCGGGCTCTCGCTGCGATT
>JBDSFL010000470.1:0-8128 GCA_039919545.1 Thermoanaerobaculia bacterium
GAACGTCGCCGCCGATGCCGGAGTGAAGGGCGCCCGATCACAGTTCCCCGTGCTCCGGCTTCCTCCTCTTCGTGAAGTCGCAGGGCTCGTCGCGCGCGCCGGCTCAGGGCTGGCCGGCACGACGCCGGTGGCCTGGGAAGAGCTCGGCATCCGGCTCGCGGCGCGCACCGTGCGGCTTGCGGGAGGGCTCGCGCCAGACCAGCAGCCGATTCCGGCCGGGGCGACGGCGCGCGTGACGCGGGCCATCCGCACGATCGAGCGTCATCCGGACGCCCGCCTGACGATCGCCGCCCTCGCCCGGCAGGCGGGCGTCGGCCCGTTTCACTTCCTGCGAATCTTCCAGCTCCTCACCGGCGTCACGCCGCACCAGTTCATCCTCCGCATGCGCCTGCGTGAGGCGGCGATCCGGCTGGCGCTGGAACCCGTGAAGATCCTGGACCTCGCGTTCGATTGCGGCTTCGGGGACGTGTCGAACTTCAACCACGCCTTCCTCGCGGAGTTCGGCGTCAGCCCGCGCGCGTATCGCAGGCGTGCCGCCGGTGAGTCGGGCGACTCGCCAAAGACCGCGACGCGGTAGCGCAGCTCGAAGCCGTCGGGAAGCGAGCCCTTCTCGATGGGTTTGGAGGCGACGACGAGGAGGCGGCGCCTCTCGCGGGTGACGAGCTCGCCGACCCCCTGTCTCGCCTCACCAGCACGAACGCCCGCGGCGGGTGCCGCGGGCGTTCCGATTCGAAGGACGGCCGGAAAATTCCCGGCCGCAAGGCCCCGCGCGGGCTACTCGAGATCGAACGTGATCAGGTGAACCGGGGTGGTGTTCGGAGAATAGGTCTGGCTGGTGAAGCAGAAATTCGCGTCCACGGCCGCGATCGTCACCGTCCAGGGTCCGGTGGTCGTCGGAGTCCCGGTGATGGCGCCGGTCGCCGCATTCAGGCTGAGCCCAGACTTCAGAGCTCCGGAGGTGATCACATACTGGAACGGCGCCGTGCCTCCGGTGGCTGCCACGCTATCGCTGTAAGCAGAACCGGTATCGCCGTTCTGGATGGTGGCGGGCATCGTGCTGGCAACGCACGCCGGGGGACCGGAGATGGCGAGGAAGTATGTGACCGAGCCGGGGCAGCCGTTGACGTCGGTCGCGACCACGGTGACCTGGAAGAGACCCGCCTGGGTCGGCGTGCCGGAGAGAACACCGGTCCCGGGAGCCACGGAGAGACCGGAAGGGAAGCCGAACCCGGCATACGTGTAGGGCGCCGTCCCGCCGGTGCCCGTGAAGGTGGAGCCCGAGTAAGCCGTGGAGAGCTTCCCGCCGGGAAGGATCCCGGGGTTCGCGAGGGGCGTGGCGGTGTTCGTGATCGTCGGTGCCGCGCACGCGATGACGAGAACGTACGAGATGCTGGCCGAGCAGCCGCCGGGAGCGGTGGCGGTGACGGTGATCGGATAGGTTCCCTGCGTGGGGTTCGACCCGGAAAGGAGACCGGTGGCCGGGTTGAGCGTCAGATTGCCCGGAAGGGCGCCAACGACCGAATAGACATACGCCGCAGCGGGACTCGCGGTGATCGACTGGCTGTAGGCGACGCCGGCCGTGCCGCCCGGCAGAGTCGCGGGTGAGAGTGTGGCGCAGGGGAAGATTCCCAGGATGATCGGATCGTGATCCGAGGCGCGATAGGGACCCGCCTGGAAGACCACGCGCGGGGGAAAGAGCGCCGAGCCATCGGGCTTCTCCTCGAACACCGCCTCGCCGGTGTCCTTGATTTCGTCGTTGTAGTCGAAGACGTTGGCCTCGTCGGCGTTGATGTGCCAGGCTGCGACGCCCGTGATCTGCGGGGTCATGCTGACGTTCGAGAACGCGTAGTCGAGGTGGCCGAGCTGGCCGTCGAAGAGGTAGGAGTAGGCGCTGGGGCCCAGGAGCGCCGTCTCGAGATCGGTGAAACCGCCAGCGGTGATCGTGCTGATCGGCGTCTCCTTCGCGTAGGAGTTGAAATCGCCGAGCATCAGCACGTCCGGATCGCCCGCCGCCGGAATCACGGTGTTGGTGATCCAGGTGAGCAGGGCGTTCGCCTGGTTGTTCCGCGCGAACGCGTAGCAGCTCTGCCCGTCGCCTGCATCCGCATCCGCTCCGGTGCCAGGGCAGCCCTTGGACTTCGAATGATTGGCGATCACGGTGAAGCGCTGGCCGACGGCGGGATTGGTCGCATCGACGACGTCGAACGTCTGGGCCGTCGGGGGGCGGTTGTGCACCGCGCTGAGATCGACGAGGGCCGGACCGAATGGCGAGAGAATGCCGGTGCGATAGATGAGCTGGACGCGGATGGCATCGGTGCCCAGCGTGCCGCCCGTATTCACGAACGCATAGGGTTTGGTTCCGCCGCAGCTCGCATTCACGGCCCCGAGCAGGTCGGTGATGGTCGCGCTCGCGGTCGTGTTCTCGAGCTCCATGAAGCCGTAGACGTCAGCATTGATGGAGCAGATGACGGTGGCGGCGCGTGCGCGCTGGCGATTCAGCTCGGCCACGCTGTCGGCGCCGCGGCAGTCGAGCGTTCCTCCCGGACCGCAGGGGCCCGAGCTGTTGCTCGAGGTCGTGTCGATCGTGGTGAAGTAGTTGAGCAGGTTCATTCCCGCGGCCTTGATGGAGCCTCCCACCACCGGCGACGTGGCCGGACGCGGATTGGCGACCGTGAACGTCACCGGGTTCGCCGCGGTCGGACGGATGCGCCACGTGTCGAGGCCGAACCCCGGGAAGGACCAATGCAGGACGCCCGTGAGCGTGGTCACCTGATCGCCGCCGCGGAAGAAATCGGTTCCCTGGGTTCCCACCGAGAAGCCGCCGTTGGCCCGCGGGTGGTAGATGAACTGCATGCCGTCTGCAGGGCCGCCGGTGGACGTGAGGTAGCTCTCCTGCCGGTTGTTGTCGTCGTCGAGAGTGATCGTGCGGCGGGCGAGCGTGTCGAGGCTGGCCGTGTAGCCCGCGGCATTCGGCGCATTCGCCTCGGTGAACTGGACGGGCCTGCCGCCCTGGGCCAGCTCGATCTGACCGTACCGGCCGAGCTCGAAGTATTCGGTCACGGTGAGCGGGGCGGTGAAAGTGACGAGCATGCTCTCGCGTGTCTCGTAGAAGTCGTTGATGACGCCGACCACAGGGAGCGTTATGGGGGAGGGTGTGACCTGGGCGAGATTGTTCCCGGCGTTGGTGATGATGACCGAGCCGGCTGTGCTCGCCGTGATCTCGGTCAGGGCGTTGAACTCGGAGACGGTGCCGGTGGCGCTCACGCGCTGCCCTTCGACGACAGGCGTCGGACACGCGCCGCAGAACACGAAGATTCCTTCGGAGGTCGCCGGGTCGGCGTCCGCGTCCGCGTCCTCTTCCTGGAGGAAGAAGCCACCCAGCTTGACGTTGGCCGGCGAGCCCTGGAACTCGGCGATGACGATGCCTTCCACGGTGACCGTGGCGCCGGGAATGGGCGTTGCAGCGCCATTCCCCTGCACGTCGTGAATGCGGGTGATGTCGTCATTCTGGATCGTGCCCAGGCCCTGGACGTCGATCGGGATCGCGTTCGTCACGTTCGTGACGTTCACGAAGAACGTCTCGTTCGTTTCCGGGGTCACGTCGCCGTTCACCAGGACGTCGAAGATGTAGGTGGAGCTGCCCGCGGGAATCGTCTGACCCGTGAGGCTCTTCGCGGTGTAGTCGCCCGGCGCCACGGCCGTGCTATTGGCCGTCGCGATGTCGAACGTCGTGCCCCCTGCCGGTGCCGGGGTGCTGAGGCTGACGGTGAAGGTGAAGGTGGTCGTGCCGGCGTTGCCTTCGTTCAAGGAAACGTCGTCGATCGTCAGGTTCGGGGCCGCGTCGTCGTTGACGATCGTGCCCAGGCCCTGCGGGTCGGTGAGGTTCGCCCCGGTCGCGTTCGTCACGTTCACGACGAAGGTGTCATTGATCTCCGGTGTCAGATCGCCATTCACGAGGACGGTGAAGCTGTACGTCGAGCTGCCCGCCGGGATCGTCTGCCCTGTCAGGCTCTTCGCGGTGTAGTCGCCCGGAGCGACCGCGGTGACGTCGGCCGTGGCGATGTCGAACGTCACGCCGCCCGCGCCAGCGGGAGCCGAGAGGCTGACCGTGAAGATGAAGCTGGTCGTGCCGGCGTTGCCTTCGTTCAGAGAAACGTCGTTGACGGTGAGGTTGGGAAGCACCACGGTGCC
Source organism: Thermoanaerobaculia bacterium (assembly GCA_039919545.1). Classification (GTDB taxonomy): domain Bacteria; phylum Acidobacteriota; class Thermoanaerobaculia; order UBA5066; family UBA5066; genus JBDSFL01. The sequence goes on from JBDSFL010000470.1 coordinate 4,192, forward strand.
GTTAGGCGTCAGCGAGAAATCGTCCACGGAGAGCCCGTCGTCGGCACCGGTGGCGTCGATGTCCGTCCAGCGGATCCAGAACGTGGCGCCGTTCGCGATGCTGAGGGCGGGGATGGTGCTCGAGAGGGCGGTCCGATCCGCCGCGGCGTTCCCGTTCTTCGCCCCGGTCGTGGCCGTATCCGGCGTCACGAAGTTCAGGGCCGCCACGTTCGTCCAGGTGCCGGTGACGAGATCGGTGGCGGTGGTGCTGTATTCGAAGGTGAGCTGATCCGTGCGCGCCGCCGTTCCAAGACGCCATTCCTCGCCGGTATACGCAACGGCGAGGCTGCCGATGGTGGCACCGGTATTGTTCGTGTAGCAGGCGCCGATAATCGGAATCAAAGTTCCGCTGCGGAGGCCACCGAGGGCCCGGTCGGTTGCTGCCGCCACGCCAAAGCTGTAGGTATCTCCGGTGCCGCTCGCGCCCGTATCGACCGCGTACTGTTCGTTGTCCCGTGCGCCGCCCCCGGATTCCGTCAGGAACCAGCCGGTGATGGTGAGGTTGTTGGTGGTGCTCCCGGCCACGTTCGAGAGCGTGTCGAAGTCCTGCGTGGCGGCGGAGCCGAGGGTCGTCAAGCTCACGCACTGTCCGGACATGGGGGCCGCGCTCACGAGCAAGGCGAAGACGGCAGTGCACGACGCAATGCGCAGGTAGGATGGTTTCATTGGAAGGTCGCCTCCCGGAAGTCGCTTTGAGATGAACGAGCCGCGACTATATCCCACGGGACCGGTAATGGATCGAAGGCGGTCGCCGACTCCGCTTCTGTCGCGCGCTCCGCTGGCACCCACATTGCTTTTACCCCACCGCAAGGAGATCAACATGGAAACTTACACGTCAGGAACCCGTCTCTCGAACACCGTCGATAACCTCGCCGGCACGACGCGCGACGCCGCCAACCGGGTCGGCACCGCGGCACAGGATGCCGCCGCAGAAGGAAAGAATTTCGCGGCCGGAATTGCCGAGGACGCCTTTGCCCGCGGCAAGGAAATCGCCACGAAGGCGAGCGACAAGGCCAAGCAGCTTCAGGCCCAGGCGGCCGAAAAGGCGAAGGAAGTGCAGTCTTACGCACGCGAGAACGTCACGATCGTCGCCCTCGCGTCCCTGACGCTCGGCATCATCGTGGGCCGTTTCCTCATTCCCCGCCGCGACTAGCTTCGGGACCCCTTTCGGGGGGACCGGCTTCAAGGTAGACGAGCAGGGTGGGCCCGCCACGGCCCACCCTGCTTTTTTTCGTCCCGACTTACTTCTTCTCCGCCACGTTCACCACCGCGGTGGCGCCCTTCGTGTCGCCGTTCTTCTCCAGAAACGACATCAGAGCCGCACCGACGCCGTTCAGGATCGGGATCCCGCCGTCGCCGCCTCCGGTGATGAGGGTGTGCGGCATGACCGGAACCTTGATCTCTCCGGCGAATTTTCCCAGCGCCTCGGCCAGATTCAGAAGCGCCGTGGCCTGCGGCCCGACCGCCTCTTTCTGCTTCTGGAAGCTCTCGGCCTTCGCCAGGCCCACGGAGCGCACCTCGGCGCCGCGCGCGTCGCCCGTGCGCTGGATGAACGCCGCCTCGCCGTCCGCCTCCGCCGTCCGGGCCACACCGCGCGCCTTGCCCATCCGCTCGGTGAAAGCCGCCTCGCCCTCGGCCTGCGCCGTTTTCGCCTTGGCCTTCTCCTGCTCGACGGTGACGTTGACCTGAGCCTGGGCCAAAGCCACCTGCATGTCGGCGGTGCCGCGCGCGGCTTCCATCAACGTACGCGCCTTCTGCGCGCTCTGCTGCTGCGTGTAAGTGGCTTCCTGCTGCTTGGCGATCTCTCGCTCGCGCAGCACCTCCACCAGCTCGGCGGGCAGCTCCACGTCCTGGATGTAGACGCCGGGAGTCTCCACTTCATAAGTCTTCAGCTGCTCGCGGATGTGAGCGGTGGCCAGGAGCTGCACCTCCTGCCGCTTCTCGATGAACGCCACGGCGCTCATGGACTGGAGCTTGTCGCGGAAGTGGTTGCCCACGGCCGCCTGCAGCACCTCGTTGACGAGGTTCTGGATGCTGCCGACGATGGAGATCACGCGCGGCGCCTTCGTGTCGGGCACGTGGATCTGCACCTGCAGGTCGATCTTGAAGACGAACCCCTCGCGCGATTTCGCGATGATCTGCGAGAGGTTCGCGTCGAGGTTGTGCGCCTGGCTGATCGCGTTCGCCCAGTTCAACGTGAGGATGGAGGTCGGCACGATGATGGGCTGGTAGCAGCGCGGGTTGATGGCGTACTTGCCGGTCCGCAGAGGCTCCTGCCAGATGCCGCGGTGCCCTGGGCGCACGAGCGAGCCGAACTTGAAGTCCGAGCCGCTCAGGTCTTCCGTGGGCAGGCCGAGGTAGGCCTTGATGACGGCGGTCTGCCCTTGCTGCACGATGAGCATGGGCACCATCTCGACCGAGACGAGAAACGGATTGATGGTGTACGCCCCGTAGAGGAGCGGATCGTGCTGAAGCCCGATCTTGCCGCCGCTCTGCAGGAACTTCTCGAAGTCCTGGTAGTTGTTGTGCAGGTTGTTCTTGCTGGCGAGCACCGCCTCGACGAATTTCCCGTCGAGGGCGTCGGTCCTCTCCAGCGCGGCGATGTCCTGGAAGCCGCCGAGGCGGCTGGCGATGTCGCCCGACTCCAGCGGATCCCCCTCGTACGTGGTGACGATGCCGATCATGTCGACGAGCTCGTTCTTCTCGTTCGGGAGCGGCTGGATGCGCACCACCTCGAGCCGCCCCGGATCCAGGCCGAACGCGCTCGGCGAGAGGCGCCCGCTGCGGTCGATCTTCTCTTCGATCTCGGGCGACACCGGCACGCCGTAGACCTGCGACTTCGTGATCACCAAGAACGCGACGGGATGCATCGGCACGAGCGTGCCGGGAGGAAGCACGGGGCGCTGCACGCCCTTCTGCCCGCCCAGGCTCACGAACGACGCGAGGTCGGTGAAGTTTCCGAACTCGGGCTTGTACCGGGCCGACTTGGCGCCGATCGGCAGCGGGTTCCCGATCTGCGCGATCACGACGCCGATCTGCCCAGCCGGGATCTGCACCCAGGGAAATTTCCGGACGGAATAGACGGTGATCAGCTTCCAGCGCACGCCGGGCATCAGCAGCTCGGCCTGGTAGCCCGCCTCGCCCTTGAAGGCGATCGGGTTGTCTCCCGTGAGCTGCTTGCCGGAGAAGCGGCGCATCACGAGGCCGACCTCGGTGGGGCCGATCTTGTGGAACGACCGCACGAAGATGATGAGGGCAGTGACGATGGACGCCGCGACCACGACCTTCAAGGACAGCGCGAACAGCTCGGGGCTCATGACCCTTCCTTTCGAGAGTTTCGGGAACACATCCGGGGGCGTTCGGTCCCGCTCGCGAAAGGCGCGCCGGGTCCGGCTAATGGGGGGTTGATGCCTCCATTATGGACCCGAGGACTTTTCACGCCTGCCCCCGAGCGTGGCGCGCATCGCCTCGTCGGCCGAGGCCGGCGCCCTTCGCGCCGTGGACAGGAAGATCAGGAACGGAGCGCTACAGGTCGATGCCGCTGAACGAGCAGCGGGTGTGGAGCGACGGGCGGAAGCCTCGCAGGCTCGAGTGGAAGACGACCACGACCTTCCCGTGCAGGAGCGGCGTCAGCAAGCCCTGCTCCAGGATGATCCGGTAGAGCGCCAGAAGATCGTCCTGGCTCTTGGAGACCCGGAACTTGCTCAGCGCCTCGTCCGTCTTCGCATCCTTCCAGCGGCTCAGGTTGTTGGCCGCGGGGCGCGTTGCGTTCGGATCGGGAACCATCGCCGAGCCCAGCATGGAGTCGAAGAAATCGCCCGGGTCTCGGGTGTCGGCGATCCAGCCGCCGAGCAGGAGGTCGTAGGTTCCACGCGCCTGCCGCGTGCGGTAATCTTCG
>JBDSFL010000488.1:0-5172 GCA_039919545.1 Thermoanaerobaculia bacterium
GGAAGACGCCCGTCGCGCCTCCGATGTGGGCGGCCGGGACGAACGAATCGTCCGACACGATCGAGTCGGCTCGCAATGTCGCGGAGACGAGGAGCAGAGCTCCCATCGCGAGGAGGAAGAATCTCGAGCGGGCAGCGGCAGGTTTCATCGTGCACTCCTTCATATGGCGGCGACGTAGGCTGAAACGCAAACGCGTTGCCAGAAAAAAAGCCCGGACTTGTCGTCGGGAGGTGACACGACACTCATCAGGCCCGTTCGCGACGATGAAAGGCCGCAAAACAAAAAACGCCCCGGGGTCGGGGCGTTTCCCTTGTCCTCGGCAAGCCGAGGAACGAGCTTACTTGGTGGCGGGAACGGTCGACGTCGTGGTCGTCGTGGTGGACATCGTGCCGGTGGCAGGCATGGCCTCGGTGCCGGTCGTCGTGGTCGTCGTGGTGGCGGTCGAGGGCGTGCTGGTGGTGGAGGTCGTGGTGGTGGTCTCCTCGACAACCTTCGGGGCCTCGGTCGTCGTGGTCTCCTTGGTCGTCTCGGTCTTGCAAGCTCCGAGGGTGACCAGGGTGGCCGTGAGGGCTCCGAGCGCGAGCAGATTCATGATCTTTTTCATTGTTTCTCCTTCTTTCTTCTCTTGACGATGATGACGCTGCGTTCAGCGGGAAAAATACGGGGGTCGATTCACGATTGTTGCGTTCTGACGTGCTGGCGATCCAGAGCGGGTTTCTAAGCCCTATTGGGAGAACAAAACCCCGACAGAACAATACCGAGTCGGAAATTACTTTCCGCCCCAAGCTTCGATTGCAGAGGATAGAGCAAGTTACGCCGCTGTCAACCTGAATTTCGGCCTCGGACCCGAGATTCCAGTTTTCTCCTGTTACACTCTGCCGCCCCTTTTCGGGGGCGCACCAATGTTCGATTCCCTTTCCGACCGACTGCAACGCGTTTTCAAGGAGCTCCATGGCGAGGGGCACCTGACGGAGTTCCACGTCGATCAGGCGCTGAAGGAGATCCGCCTCGCGCTTCTGGAAGCGGACGTCAGCCTCTCGGTCGTGAAGGACTTCACCGCCGCCGTTCGGGAAAAGGCCGTGGGGCAGGAAGTCCTGACGTCGCTCTCGCCGACGCAGCAGGTGATCAAGATCGTGCGCGAGGAGCTGACCAAGCTCCTGGGCGGGACGATCTCCCCGCTCGTGATCAAGAAGCGCCCTTCGGTGATCATGCTCGTGGGCCTGCAGGGCTCCGGCAAGACGACCACTGCCGCCAAGCTCGCGCTGCACCTGAAGAAGACGTCCGGCAAACAGGTGCTGCTCGTTCCGGCCGACGTCCATCGGCCGGCCGCCACCGAACAGCTGCGTACGCTGGCCAAGGACAACGGTCTTCTCTCCTACGATCCCAAGAACGAGATGGACGCCGTGGTCCGCACGCGGGCCGCCGTCAAGGAAGCCAAGCTGTTCGGCTACGACGTGGCCATCATCGACACCGCGGGACGGCTGCACATCGACGAGGTCCTCATGGACGAGGTCGCGCGCGTCAAGCAGGCGGCCGAGCCGGACGAGATCCTCTTCGTGGCCGACTCCATGACAGGGCAGGACGCGGTCAAGTCCGCCGAGGCGTTCGCCGCGAAGCTCCCCCTCACAGGAGTCATCCTCACGAAGACGGACGGCGATGCCCGCGGCGGCGCCGCGCTCTCGCTCGCCAGCGTGGTCGGCAAGCCGCTGAAATTCATCGGCGTGGGCGAGAAGGTCAAGGATTTCGAGCCATTCCATCCCGACCGGGCGGCGTCGCGCATGCTCGGTCTCGGCGACGTGATGGGCCTCATCGAGAAGGTCTCCGCGGACGTCGACCAGAAGGCCGCGCAGAAGTCGGCCGAGCGCCTGCGCCGGAACGAGTTCACCCTCACCGATCTGCGCGAGCAGATGCGGCAGATCAAGAAGCTCGGCTCGCTCGGCTCGCTGCTGGGCCACCTCCCGAAGATCGGTCCCTTGAAGGGCCTCCACGACATCGACATTCCCGACGATGCCACCAAAGGGCTCGAAGCGATGATCGACTCCATGACGCCCGCCGAGCGGGAGGATCCGAAGCTGATCAACGGCAGCCGCAAGAAGCGGATCGCCGCCGGTTCGGGCACGTCCGTGCCCGAGGTGAACCAGCTCCTCAAGCAGTATCTTTCGATGAAGAAGATGATGAAGGGGGCCGCGCGGATGCGCGGATGACCCTCGTCGTCGTATCCTTGGGGGTTCCGCCGTTCCGGGCGGGCTCGCAAATCTCCGAACAACAACCGAACCGGACCACGGCAGCGCCGCGGCCGGAATGCTGAAGGGAACCAGATGCTCCGAATCCGTCTTCGCCGCGTCGGCGGCACGAATGCCCCGGCCTACCGAATCGTCGTCTCCGATAGCCGCAACACGCCCACCGCGAACGTTCTCGAAGAGCTCGGGCACTACGACCCGACCAAGAACCCGCCCACGCTTCGCTTCGACCGCGAGAAAGCTCGCGTCTGGATCGGCAAGGGCGCGGTTCCGTCGGACACCGTGAACCGTCTCCTCGTCAAGACCGTCTGAAGCCATCCGGCGTTCCGCCTGGCGCCGCCGTGGAGCAGGACAAAGACGAACGCATCGTCATCGGCCGCGTGGTGCGGCCGCACGGCCTCACGGGCGAAGTCTCTGTCGAGATCCTCACTGATTTTCCGGAACGCTTCGTGCCCGGCCTCGCGGTCGAGCTCCGGAGCGACGACGGCGGCGTTCGTCCCGCGCGCGTGGCTTCGGCCAGGCCGCACGGAGGACGGATGCTGATCCGCTTCGAGGGAACCGAAGAGGCGAACGGGGCTGAAGCGCTCCGCGGTCTCGACCTGTGCGTGTCGCCCAGCCAGGCGCCGCCACGCCCTCCCGGTTTCGTTTTCCACTGGGAAGTGGCCGGGTGTCAGGCCGTGGCTGCGAACGGGACGGTCTTCGGAACGGTGCTCGAGCTGACCGAGGTCGGAGGGCGTTCGCTCCTGGTGGTGGAAACACCGGCCGGGCCTCGCGACGTGCCGTTCTCGCATCCCATCGTCACGAGCGTCGACATCGCCGCGAAGAAGATCGTGCTCGATCCTCCTGCCGGTCTGCTGGACTGACGGTTTGCGGATGCGAATCGACGTCGTCACCATCTTTCCCGGCTACTTCGCCTCGCCGCTCGGGGAGTCGCTCGTGGGGCGAGCCATCGACGCGGGGCTGCTCGACGTCCACCTGCACGACCTGCGCGCGTTCAGCGAATCGGCTCACCGCAAGGTCGACGACGAACCCTATGGCGGCGGTCCCGGCATGGTGCTCTCGGCGCCCTCGGTCTTCGCCGCGGTCGAGGCTCTTCGTGCCGAAGAGGGAGACGCTCCGCACGTCATCTTCCTCTCGCCTCAGGGGCGCCGCTTCGACGCGGCCGTGGCGCGCGAGCTGGCCTCGCGTCCCCGCATCGCCTTCGTCTGCGGCCGCTACGAGGGCATCGACGAGCGCACGCGCGAAGCGGGTCTCTTCGACGAGGAGCTCTCGCTGGGCGATTTCGTGCTCTCGGGTGGGGAAGTCGCCGCGCTCGCCATGATCGAGTCGCTCTCCCGCTTCCTGCCGGGAGTCATCGGCGATGCGGGAAGCGTCTCGAGCGATAGCTTCGAGGACGGCCTCCTGGACTTCCCGCACTACACCAGGCCGCGGGAGTTCCGCGGGCTCGCCGTTCCGGAGGTCCTCTTCTCGGGTCACCACGAGAAGATCCGGAGCTGGAGGCGCGAACGGCAGCTGGTGGAGACCGCCAGGAGGCGACCCGATCTGCTCGAGCGCCTGAAGCTCTCCGCGGAGGAGGATGCGATCCTCCGGGCCGCGCTTCAACGCACCGATCCGGGACGTTGATCGCTCACACAGGTCCCCGGGTTGCCCCCACGCACGATTGCACTTAGACTTGGAGGCACAGGGGTTACCGTTTGGGGGCCGCATATCTGGGGTGTCCCCGTCTTTCATCCTTGGCATCACGATTTTGGAGGATCCGTTATGACGGACAAGCTACTTGCGGCCGAAAGGTCTGGACTCCGGGCTGACGTGCCCCCTTTTTCGCCCGGTGACACCGTGAAAGTGCACGTGAAGGTCAAGGAAGGCGAGAAGGAACGGGTTCAGGTGTTCCAGGGATTGGTCATTGCCCGAAAGGGCGGCGGCGTCCGGGAGACCTTCACCGTCCGGAAGATCTCGCAGGGGATCGGTGTCGAGAGAACCTTTCCCGTCCATTCGCCCGTCCTCGAGAAGATCGAAGTCGAGCGTCACGGCCAGGTGCGCCGCGCCAAGCTCTACTACCTCAGGACACGTCGCGGCAAGGCCGCGCGTATCGCCGAGAAGCGGGATAACTGACGTGATCGGGAGGCCTCGCACAGCGCGGCCTCCCTGGTGATCCGGTCGTTCGCAGCGGGAGGACGGATGGGCTCTGGTTCCGGAGTGAAGAGGCGCCGGGCGCAGCCGATCGAGGATCGAGCAGGCATCACCGGCGCGGAACTCGAATTCGAACCGCTGCCGGAAGCCCCGTCCCTCGCCGCACGCAATCGACGCTTCTGTCCGCTCGCCGACGAAGGCCGACGGCTAGACGGCCTCCTGCGCAAGGAGGCCGACGCCCATGTCGCCGGCTATCGGTTCGTGGCGGGGATGGACGAAGTGGGGCGTGGCTGCCTCGCGGGGCCGGTGTATGCCGGTGCCGTCGTGCTGCGTGAAGGCCATCGGGTTCCCGGCATCGACGATTCCAAGGTCCTTCTGGCCGAAGTTCGCTCCGAGCTGTCGCTGCGCATCAAGCGGCGCGCGCTCGGGGTCGGCGTTGGCGCCGCCACTCCCGCGGAGATCGACGTGCTCGGGATCGTGGAAGCCACCTACCTCGCGATGCGCCGGGCGCTGGGAGCGTTGAAGCAGGCCGGCATCGAGATCGATCTCGTGCTCTTCGACGCCGTCCGTCTGCCGGGGCTCCTCGTCGAGCAGCGCGCCTACATCCGCGGCGATGCGACCGTCGCCTGCATTGCCGCCGCGTCCATCGTCGCGAAGACCGCTCGGGATCTCTTCATGGAAGGGTTGCACGCGGAGTTTCCGGTCTACGGTTTCGCGTCTCACCGGGGGTACGGCACACGCGAGCACTTCGAAGCCTTGAGGCGCGTCGGCCCCTCGCCCGCGCATCGCCTTTCCTTCGAAG
>JBDSFL010000521.1:0-5448 GCA_039919545.1 Thermoanaerobaculia bacterium
AGCCTCGAAGAACGGGGAATCGGCGTTCTGGGTGAGCTTGTCGTGCAGGACGAAGGGGATGATCTGTCGCACGTCCTCGAACGACACTTCCCTGTTGCCGCGGAACCAGGCCAGCGCCTTGGCGAAGCCGAGCAGCGTCATCAGAGCGCGCACCGAGAGGCCGTTCTTCGTTTGCGAGCCGATGTCCCGCACCTTGTCTTTGCCGCTCTCCTGCGTCGCAACGAGGCTGTACTCCATGCCCGACAGCTTCACGGTGTCTTTGGTCTTGTATTCCAGCTGCTCGCCGGCCGCTTCACAGAACTCGAAGTTGCTCGTGAAGAACTCGATGCGCCGCCGCAGCGCGACCGGGATCGCGACCGCGAGGATCTCCTTGTGGATGCGGTCCAGCTCGCGCTCGGTGAAGACGATCTGCGCGGGAACCACCTCCTCGGGCTTGATTCCCTGCTCGATCCGCAGCAGCAGGTCGCCGAGGAAGCGCGTGTTGAAGTGCAGCGCCTTCACGACGATGTCGATCCGGTCGCGCAGCGCCTCGATCACCTGATACGTCCCGCCGCCGGCATCGTCGTTGGCCGTGAGATACCACGCGGCGTCGGGGCATTCGTAGATGTGATCCAGGATCTCGGCGTAATTGTCGGCGAGCACCGTCAGCAGCGCCGACTGCGTGCGGGTGGGGATGCGGTTGTACTCGTCGATGATCTTCACCCGCATCGACAGCCACTTCCGCCACGAGATCTCGATCTCCTCCATCGATTTCGCGGCGACGAGAGTCGACGGCAGCGGATTGCCGAGGAGGTCGGAGATCGTCATCTGAGGCTGCCCGTGCTGGATCGCCTGCCGGATCTCCTTCATCGAGTAGCCGGCGATCAGGCCCATCAGCACCGCGCTCGCCGTCTTGCCGCGTCCCGGCCCCCCCACGAGGAGGCAGCGCTTGCGCAGGGCGAGGTTGAGCAGCGGCATGAGGATGAAGCTGGAGTAGCTCTGGTCGGAGGGCAGCGTCACGCGCGTGCGGCTGTCGCCGAACACGAACGAGGTCGTCTGCTTGCCGTTGTATTCGATGTCGTAGAAAGGGCTGATGATCGCGGAGTTGACGATCCAGAAGTAGGCCTGCCGCAGCTTCTCGTCGAGCGGTGCGCTCTCGGCTCCGCCCTCCTGGGCCACGTCGGCCACCGGGCCCACGTAGAGGTCCGCGACGTCGAATGTCTTTTCCGGCGTCGTCGGATGAGGATTCGTCGGCGAGTCCGACACCTTCGTGAACGGATTGAAGCGCATGCCCGCCATTATCGAGCGATCAGGTCCGGCAAGGGCAGCGCGCTCCGAATTACGAGCGAAAAGCTCACGAGGCAACGACCTGGTGCGCCACAGCGCCTGGCGGCCGCATGGAGGCCCAGGGTACTCTCGCCAGACATCGACAGGTCCGTCCAACCTTTTCTGATCCGAGAGGAGCCGACTTGCACCGAACCGCCCGCACCGCCTTGCGTTCCGCGAACGCCTTTCCCATCGTCGTCTTCCTGCTGCTATCCAACGGTGCCGCTGCTCAGAAGTCCCCGCCGCCGCGAACCGCGATCGCACCGAAGTATCCGGCGCTCCTCAGCGAGACGCCCGCGAAGCTGGAGCCATCGCCGGATGGCTTCGACCACGAGCGGCGCGACGTGATGATCCCCATGCGGGACGGGGTGAAGCTGCACACCGTCGTCCTCGTGCCGAAGGGCGCCAAGGGTGCGCCCATCCTCCTCACGCGCACACCCTATGGCGCCACCGACCTCACGACCCACAACGCCAGCGTGCATCTGGGCCCCGCCCTGATCGGTTACGACAACGCCACCGACGTGATCGTGGAAGGGGGCTACATCCGCGTGATGCAGGACGTGCGCGGGAAGCACGGGTCGGAAGGCGACTACGTGATGAACCGGCCGCTCCACGGCCCGCAGAATCCCACGCCCGTCGACCACGCCACCGACACATACGACACCATCGACTGGCTCGTGAAGAACGTGCCCGAGAGCAACGGCCGCGTCGGGATCCTCGGGATCTCCTACAACGGCTTCCTGCCGCTGATGGCGCTCGTGAATCCCCATCCCGCGCTCAAGGTGGCCGTGCCGATGAACCCTATGGTGGACGGCTGGATGGGCGACGACTGGTTCCACAACGGAGCCTTCCGCCAGCAGAACCTGCCCTACATCTACGAGCAGGTGGCCACGCGCGACGGCTCGGCGAAGTGGCTCACGAGCCACCTCGACGACTACGACATGTACATGCAGGCCGGATCGGCGGGCGAGCTGGGCCGGCGTCGCGGCCTGGAGCAGACGGGTTTCTGGAAGAAGCTGCTCGAGCATCCCAGCTACGACGCTTTCTGGCGCGACCAGGCCGTGGACCGCGTGCTCGCCGCACACCCGCTCACGGTTCCGGTGATGGTGGTCCACAGCCTCTGGGACCAGGAGGACATCTACGGCGCCATCGCGGTCTACAAGGCTCTGGAGGCGAAGGACGCGGGGAACGACAAGGTCTTCCTCGTGCTCGGCCCCTGGCATCACGGCCAGGCCATCAAAGACGGCAGCACTCTCGGCGCGTTGAAGTTCCGGAGCGATACCTCGCTGACGTTCCGGCGCGAGGTCCTTCGCCCCTTTCTCGACCAGTACCTCAAGGAAGGCGCGCCCCGCGCCGACGTGTCGCCGGTGACCGCGTTCGAGACGGGCACGAACACGTGGAGGCACCTGACGTCGTGGCCCTCGGGCTGCGCGTCGGGCTGCGCCGTGCGTCCCGCGCCTCTCTATCTGGGTGCGGGTCTCACGCTCAGTTTCGCGGCCCCGGCGGCCGGCGCCGCGGCAGAATACGAGGAGTACATTTCCGATCCCGCGCGGCCAGTGCCGTTTCGCGCCCGCCCCATCCAGCCGGTCGGGGGAGCCGACAAGGGGTTCACCTGGGCGCAATGGCTCGTCGACGATCAGCGTGAGGCTTCCGGGCGAACCGACGTCGTGACGTTCATCTCCGAGGTCTTGCAGTCGCCAGTGAAGATCAGCGGCCAGCCGCTTGCAAACCTCGTGGCCTCCACCAGCGGAACCGACTCCGACTGGGTGGTGAAGCTGATCGATGTCTCCCCCGACGAGGTCGCATCTCAGCCTGCGCTCGGCGGCTATCAGCTCATGGTGTCGGGCGACATCTTCCGGGGCCGCTATCGCGAGAGCTTCGAAACGGCGAAGCCCCTCGCGGCCGACCAGCCGCTCCTCTACCGGTTCGCGCTCCCCACCGCGAACCACGTCTTCCTCCCGGGCCACCGCGTGATGGTGCAGGTGCAGTCGAGCTGGTTCCCGCTCTACGATCGCAACCCGCAAACGTTCGTGCCGAACATCTTCTGGGCCAAGCCTGGTGACTATCGCAAGGCCGTGCAGCGCATTTACCACTCCCCCACGAACGCGAGCTTCATCGAGCTACCGCTGGTCGACGCGGAGAAGAAGTAGGCAGCGCTCGTCTCATGGCGCGTGATCACGCGACCCCGCGCCCTCAGTCCTTCGAGCTCACCCTCGTGCTCGCGCTCACCGTGGGCACGTGGGCCTGCAGCGCCCGACCGGAAGCCACGCTGCTCTACATCACCGACGCCCACGAGATCGCTCCCGTGTCCGACCGCCATGGCGAACGCGGGGGTGTGGCACGGCTGAAGACGGTGGTCGATCGCATCAAGCGGCGCCGGCCGGATGCCCTGATGATCTTCGGCGGCGATCTCGCTGGCGGCACGCTCTTCGGCGGCGTCTTCCATGGAGAGCCGATGATCGAGGCGCTGAACAGGATCGGTGTGGGGGCGGAACGGCCCGGTGACGCGAGCCGAAGAGCCCCGGATCACCGCCGAATAGATCAGGGCCCGAGCTCTTCGGCCGAGGCGACGTCCGGGATCGGTAGCGCGGCCACGAACGGAAGGTCCTTCGCTGCGGGCAGGGGCGCCGTGGGAATCGGCATCGTCCAGTCGTCCGCGGACATCACGGCGACTTCCAGCGCGCGTCCGCGCCGTGAGCCGGCGCGGAGCAGGCCGGCTCGTTCGAACGGGCCGTTTCCGTCCGGGATCAGGCGCAGCCCGTCGATCCGCAGATCGCGCAGCCACGCTTTGCGGACCGCGTCGCCGGCGATCTTGAGCGTCGCTTTCTCGAGCGCCGCGTCAGCGCCCTCACCCAGCGTCGATTTACGGACGGCGAGCACGGGAAGGGAGATCGGCGGGCTCGTGTGAAGGACGCGCAGCTCGGAGCCGAGCTTCGACACGATCAGCGGGTTCTGCTCCGATACGAGAGCCGCGTCGATGCCCTCGAAGAGCACGCTCGCGGTCGCGGCGAACTCGTCTTGCGCCGGCTCGATCCTGGAGAAAAACGTCGCGGGAACGAGCACATCGTCGAACACGGTGTGCTGCAGGTAGGGCGAGAGCGTCGCTCGCGGCGAGGACACGGCCGAGAGAGACTTGCCCTTCAGATCGGAGAGACGCTTGAACGGGCTTCCCGCCTTCACGATCACGACCTTCCGGTGAGTCTCGCCTCCGGCGGAGAACCTCAGCGCCGGCACGAGCCCGGAATCCGCAGGCAGCTCCTGCAGGAAGGCGGCGTCGCAGAGAAGGAAGATCACACGCTGCCCCTTGGCGGCGAGAAACCCTTTGGCGTCATCGGATCTCTTGAAGATGTTCGTCTCGACGGTCTTTCCCGGCAGCGCCGCTGCCCATGCGGTGCCGAGCTTGGTCACGGCGGCAGCCACTTCAGCCGGATTCTGATTCGTGATCCCGGGAAGGTAGACCACCATGACCGACGAGGCCGCTGGCTGGGCCTCCCCGTGAGCGCCGAAGCACATCGTCAGCGCGCCGCCCATCAGCACGGCGCGAACGCAGGCCGCGACGCGACGCGACATGCTCACGGGTAAACCTTCCGGAGAGCTTCCGCACGATCGGCGATCCCTTCGGGTCTTTCCTTCTCGGCGCGCAGATACTCGTCGAACAGCGACAGAGCCTCCGCGCCACGACCTCCCTGGTCCCGCAGGATTCCCAGGTTGAGCGTGGCCTCCGCGGGCCCCGGGCTTCCGCCGCGCGAATTCTTCTGCTCGCGCACCGCCTGCAGCTCGCGCGCGGCGGCCTCCAGGGAACCGGAGCGTGCCAGCGCCACCGCCAGATTGTTCCTGGCGAACGGAACGAGCTCGACGGGCAGCTTCGCCGCCAGCGCGGCGGTGAGGCTCTCCTGGGCGGAGTCTGCCTTGCCGAGAAAGAGATCGGCTGTCCCGCGGGCAAAGAGCGCGGCCGAACGCGTGACCGGGTCGAGAGGCATCGTCAGCGCGCGATCGGCCTGAGCTCGTGCCTCCTTCGCGGACGCGGGAGCGCTCTTCGATTCCGTCAGCAGGCTGACGGACGAACGCACGAGGGCGACGCTGTTCAGGAAGCGCGCCCGCTCGCACAGGCTCGGTGAGCCCGCTTCCCCGCCGACGACCACC
>JBDSFL010000525.1:0-6969 GCA_039919545.1 Thermoanaerobaculia bacterium
GACGCCACCACGCAGACCGGCTCCGCGGTGAACTCGAGCGTTTTCGCGGGCTCCACGAACGCGGTCATCCTCGTCGTCCTCGACGGCACGAGCGCGCCCGCCACGACCGGCCTCACCGCCAGCATCCTCGTGGGTGTCCCCTCGAGCTTCGCCCAGGGCGTGACGATCAAGGGCCTCAACATCCGCAAGTTCACCGGCTACGGAATCGACCTGATCACCGGCTTCAATACCGTGGTCGGCAATTTCATCGGCACCAACGAAGTCGGGACCGTGGCGGCCGGCAACGGCACGGGGATCAACGTCACGACGAACGCCCAGGTCGGCGGCAACAACCGCATCGGGATCAGCGGCGACATCACGTCGACGAACATCATCTCGGGGAACACCCTCGACGGCGTGAACATCTCGGGCCAGTCGACGTTGAACTCCATCAAGCTGAACTTGATCGGCACCAACAAGAACGGCACCGCGGCGATCGCCAACGGTGAGAACGGTGTCTGGATCCTCGGCGCGTCGAAGAACAACACCGTGGGCGGCTCCGTCACCGGGCCCGCCGAGGGGAATCTCATCAGCGGCAACGGCACCTTCGACGTCCAGACCGGCGCCGGGATCTCGGGCTGCGGCGTCCTCATCGCCGGGTCGGGAGCCGACAGCAAC
Source organism: Thermoanaerobaculia bacterium (assembly GCA_039919545.1). Taxonomy (GTDB): domain Bacteria; phylum Acidobacteriota; class Thermoanaerobaculia; order UBA5066; family UBA5066; genus JBDSFL01. The sequence continues at coordinate 658 of JBDSFL010000525.1, forward strand.
ATCGTCAACGGCAACCTGATCGGGGTGACTCGCACGGGGCTGCTCGCGCTGCCCAACGCCGAAGACGGAGTGCAGGTCGCCGGCGGCGCGATCCTGAACACCATCGGGGGAACCACCTCCAATTTCCGGAATCTCGTCTCCGGCAACCTCGGAAACGGCGTTCAGATCAATTCCTCCTCGCAAAACAAGGTGCAGGGAAACCTGATCGGAACCAACCTCACCACCACGGCGACGATCCCCAACCGATGCAACGGCATCTCGGTCACGGGCTCGGTGAACACGATCGGCGGCACTGCGCTGGGGGCTCGAAACGTGATCGGCGGCAGCGTTCCGGACCTGACGAGCAATTGCGTGGTCAGCACGATCGGCAACGGCATCGAGATCCGCGTCGGCGACACCAACTCGATCCTGAACAACAGCATCGGCTGGGACGAGATCTCGCTGGTGCAGCTTCCGAACGCGGGGGCGGGGATCAAGATCTTCGGTTCGGCCGCGGTCGGTAACTTGATCGGCGACGGCACCTCGCAAGGAGCCAACAGCATCTACCGGAACGCCGGATTGGGCATCTCGCTGGGAAACGGCACCACGCCCACCCCGAACGGAGTGAATCCCTCGAGCGGCCCCAACAATTTCCAGAACTATCCGGTCATCACGTCCGTCGTCAACGGAGCGACGACGACGACCATCTCCGGAACCCTCACGAGCGCCCCGAGCCAGTCCTACCGGCTCCAGTTCTTCACCAGCCCCACCCCGAACGGGTCGGGGTTCTTCCAGGGAGCGCAGTACGAGGGCTCGGCCCTCGTCGTGACCGACGTGGTCGGCAACGTGAGCTTCGCCTCCGTCGTCGGACCTCCCGTTCTCCCGATCGGCAGCAACGTCACGATCACCGCCACGAACGTACTGACCGGCGACACCTCGGAGTTCAGCGTCGCCGCGGCCACGACGCCGGTCGAGCTGGTCCGTTTCACCGCGGACTGAGCTCCGGCGCGCCGGTCGTCTGCGATGCCTCCGCGGCTGCCACTTTCTTCTTGGCCGCTTCCATCTCCTTGGGGGATGTCTTGCCGAAGACGATCCGGTTCGGTTTGGCCTTCAGGACCTCGAGCAGCTCCTGCATCGAACCGAGAGTTCGGTGCAGGTCGCGAAGGTCCTCGGCGGCCTGGGGGCCGGAGATGAGCAACGTCTCGCTCAGGTCCGAGCTCGCCTTCTGAACTTTCTCCAGAGCCGGACCCAGCTGGGCGAACGCGACGTCCAGGTCGTTCCCGCGGCGTTCCAGGAGGGCCTGCACGTGGAGCAGGCTCTTCTCGAGGCTGACCAGGTTGCGGTCGGCGGCCTCCAGGGTCTTCCCGCCATGTGACACGGCTTCCTCCGTCGCACGCGAGGCGTCGCGGAAAGCGGCCAGGGTGCCGCCGAGATCCCGCAACGTGCGGCGCACTTCAGGGTGCTCGAGTATGGAAGCCAGGCCGTTCGTCTTCAGCTCTTGCCGCAGCTCGGTGATCGTCACGTTCAGGTTGTTCGTCAGCTCGGTGAGCTCGACCATCAGGGTGCCCGCGCTCGCGCCGCACTCACCGTCGATCTTCTCGCCCGCCGAAATGGGCGTGAGTCGAAGGTTCACGGGCGGAAGACGCAGATCCAGGACGGGGACGCCCATCATTCGTGCCGTCACGACCCCCTTCGTTCCGCGCCACAGCACGACGTCGCGACGGAGTCCGAACGTGGCGACGAAGCTGTACTCCGTGCCCGTTCGCTGCATTTCGATCTTGCGCACGTCGCCCACCCGCAGCCCCTGCAGCTGCACCTCCGAGCCGACCGCGAGGTCGGAGGTGCTGGTCAGATGGACCGCATGCACCGTCTCGGGACGAAATAGCATTCGGAGAGTGCGCTGGAAGGCGAGCGCGGCGAAGAGGGCGAAGGCGAGGAGCACGAGGAGCCCGAGCCTGGCGTCATCTCGATCGAATTTCATGAAATGGTGGCTCCCTCTTCGAAGAGTCGCCCGGATTCGAGGACGACGACGGTGGAGGTGAAGCTCGCGCACAGCGGCTCGTTCCCGACCACGAGAATGGTCGTGTCGGGCAGCTCGAAGAGGTCACCTAGCACGTCGAGGACGCGGGAAAGATCGACGGTCTCCAGGTCGTTGAGCGGGCGATCCCAAAGCCAGAGCTCGACGCGCATCGCCGCGGCCCGGGCGAGCGCCGCGAGATGGCGCTCGCGCCGCGGCATCGCGTGGGGGCGCTGGCTGGCCCGGTCTCCCACGCCGAGCGCGCCCAGTAGCGACAGAGCCTTCACCTCGGCCTCCGCACGGGTCCAGCCCGAGATGAAACGCAGCGGCAGCATCACGTTCTCCAGCAGCGTGAGGTTCGCGACGAGCCCGCCGTTCTGAGGGATCCAGCCGACGGCTCCCCGCCGCAATGTGGGGTGATCGAACCGGTCCGGAGAGTGCGCGACGCCGTCCAGGAGCACGCGACCGCGGTGCGGATGCGCAAGCCCCGCGCACAGGCGGAGGAGCGCTGTCCCCCCTTCGCCCCGCTCGGCGTCGATCCGCACGCGGGCGCCCCGGGCCAGATTCCAGGTCATCGCCTCGAAAACGGGACGTGAATCCGCGGAGTACAGCGTGACGTCATCGAACGCGACCATCGGTTCAGACATGGCAAACCAGCGAGATCAGCGCGCTCAGGAGGAACACGGTGATGACCGAGTCGACGGTGGCCCGCGTGACGGCCCGCGGGATCTCCGTCGGGCTCGTGCGCACCCGCAGCCCGCCGTGGGCGCAGATGAGCGGGATCGCGGCTCCGAAGGCCACGGCCTTGAGCAGCGTCGCGACCAGCTCGGCGGGGCCGACCGCTGATTCGAGCGCACCGAGATAGAGACGAAACGAGAAAGGGCTGACGACGGAGGCCACCACGAACCCGCCCACCAGCGCCACGACGTCGAAGAGAACGATGAGCGTGAAGAGCGAAATGACGCCTCCTACGATGCGCGGGAGCAGGAGATAGGCGATCGGGTCGATCCCCACGACATAGAGCGTGTCCACCTCGCGCTCGAGCTTCGAGGCGGCCATCTCGGCGGCGATGGCTGTGCCGCTGCGCGAGATGGCGAGCACGGCCACGAGGATGGGACCCAGCTCCCGCACGACGAGCAGCGTGACGAGGCGGCTGAGAAACGCCTCCGAGACGAGACCCGAGAGCGTGTGCAGCACCTGGAGCAGGATCACGCCGCCGAGCAGGATGGCCGTGAGCGCGACGAGCGGAAGGGCGTCGAGCGCGGTGAATCGCACCTGATTTCGGATCAGCTCGGCCAGCACGGGAAGCTGCGTTCGTCGCAGCGCGAAAGCCTGCCGCATGCAGCGCCATGAGAGCCAGGCGACCGACCCCACGCGTGAGAGCGAGCGCTCGACCCCCGAAGCCGTTCCGAACGCTGCGGGTCGCACGAGGGGAGTGCCTTCAGAAGCCTGGCTCATTGGCGATCCGGGATACTTTATCCGAGCCGGTCGCGTCGGACTGATTCACCGTAGACTGAGCGCATGGGACTTCTGGGCGACCGTTTTCGTGAGGCCACCGGCTGCTCGGTTCCTCTTCTGTGCGGCGCGATGTACCCGTGCAGCAACCCGGAGCTCGTGGCGGCCGTCTCGAAGGCGGGAGGGATGGGCGTCATCCAGCCCCTCTCGATGGTCTTCGTGCACAAGCACGAATTCCGAGCGGGGATGGCGATCATCCGCTCGATCACCGACAAGCCCGTCGGCCTGAACGTCCTCACCGAGAAATCGCTCTCGAAGGTCTACCAGAAGCGCATGGAAGAGTACGTCGACCTCGCGCTCTCGGAAGGGGTCCGCTTCTTCGTCACCGCGCTCGGCAATCCGCGCTGGGTAGTGGATCGGGTCGCGCGGCACGGTGGAATCGTCTATCACGACGTCATCGACCGACGCTGGGGCCTCAAGGGGCTCGAGGCGGGCGTGCACGGCCTCATCTGCGTGAACGACCGTGCCGGCGGGCACGCGGGGAAGCTGAGCCCGCAGGAGCTGGTGGACGAGCTGCGCGACCTGAACGTCCCGCTGGTGTGCGCTGGAGGGGTGGGGGACGAGGCCGGCTTTGCGAGCGCGCTTCGCATGGGCTACGACGCCGTGCAGATGGGGACGCGCTTCATCGCGACCACGGAGTGCACCGCGCACGCCGACTACAAGAACGCGATTCTCGAGGCGGGCGAGAAAGACATCGTTCTCACCGAGCGCATCACCGGGGTCTCGCTCTCGGTCATCAACACGCCCTACGTCCAGAAGGTCGGGACGAAGGCGGGGCCGATCGGCCGGCTGATGCTCCGTGGAAGGAAGACCAAGCACCTGATCCGCGCGCTCTACTCGCTGCGCTCGGCCTTCTCGCTCCGAAAGGCTTCGGTGCAGGGGACGAGCACGAAGGACACCTGGCAGGCGGGGAAGAGCGTGGCGACGATTCACCGCGTCGAGCCGGCCGGCGAGATCGTGAAGCGGTGTGCCGCCGCGCTCGACTGAGCGGTTTGGTCAACGTCGGAGGCGGGATCCAGCGCGTTCCATCGAGGCAGCCGCGTCATTCGCCCGCCCCAGGGGCTCTGGTAATCTCACGCCCCGTCGTCCCCATCGTCCGAGCCCGCGTGCGCGCCAGCGCTCCGTCGTTCGGGGGGTGCGGGGGGATCGAGAATCCCCCGCGTTCAAAAGAGAGGTCAGCATGAAAGTCCATGAATACCAGGCCAAGGAGATCCTGCGCGGATTCGGCGTCACCACGCCGCGCGGAAGGGTCACCGATTCGCCGGACGAGGCGCGCCTCATCGCCGAGGAATTCGGCGGAAAGGCCGTCGTGAAGGCGCAGATCCATGCGGGCGGCCGTGGCAAGGGGGGAGGCGTGAAGGTCGCCAAGACCCCGGACGAGGCGCACGACTACGCCGAGAAGATTCTCGGCATGCAGCTGATCACGCACCAGACGGGTCCCGAGGGCCGCAAGGTGAAGAAGGTGCTGATCGAGGAAGCGATGGACATCGCCCAGGAGCTGTATCTCGGTATCACGCTCGATCGCTCCAGCGGCAAGCCCGTCTTCATGGCCTCCAAGCAGGGGGGAATGGAGATCGAGGTCGTCGCCGAAAAGGATCCGGACGCCATCGTCAAGGAAACGTTCGACCCCGCGTTCGGCCTGCAGCCCTTTCAAGCCCGTAAGCTCGCGTATGCGCTCGGACTTTCGGGAGACACGCACAAGAAGGCCGTCACGCAGCTGATCGCGCTGGCCAGAGCGTACGTCGAGACCGACGCCTCTCTCGCCGAGATCAACCCGTTCATGATCACCGGCTCGGGCGACGTGATCGCCCTGGACGCCAAGATGAGCTTCGACGACAACGCTCTCTTCCGGCACCCGGCGATCAAGGAGTACCGCGACCTGGACGAGGAGGATCCGCTCGAGGTGGAGGCGTCCAATTTCGGGCTGAACTACATCAAGCTCGACGGCAGCGTGGGCTGCATGGTGAACGGCGCGGGCCTCGCGATGGCCACGATGGACATCGTGCAGTACGCGGGAGGCAGCCCGGCCAACTTCCTCGACGTGGGCGGCGGCGCCAACGAGGAGCAGGTCAAGAACGCGATGCGGATCATCCTCTCGGACAAGAACGTCAAGGGTGTCCTCATCAACATCTTCGGCGGCATCATGCGGTGCGACATCATCGCCACCGGCGTGGTGAATGCGGTCAAGGAGATCGGTATCACCGTCCCCGTCGTCGTTCGGCTCGAGGGGACGAACGTCGAAGAGGGCAAGGCCATCCTCGAGAATTCCGGACTCGCCGTGATTCCCGCGGATGGGATGAAGGACGCGGCCGAGAAGATCATCGCGTCGCTCAAATGAACGCGGGGGTTTCTCGATCCCCCCGCACCCCCCCGGAAAGTAGGAGTCACTGATGTCAGCTTGGATCGATTCGAATACCCGCCTCGTCGTTCAGGGACTCACCGGCCGCGAGGGAAAATTTCACGCGCTCGCGGGACGTGACTACGGCACCAACGTCGTCGCGGGAGTCACGCCCGGACGCGGCGGCACCGACGTCGAGGGCATCCCCGTGTTCGACACGGTGTCGGAAGCCGTCGCCCAGACGGGCGCGAACGCGTCGATGATCTTCGTCCCGCCTCCGGGCGCAGCCGACGCCATCATCGAAGCGGCCGACGCCGGAGTGGCGCTCATCGTGGCCATCACCGAGGGCATCCCCGTGAACGACATGATCCGCGCGAAGGCGTTCCTGGCCCGCGCGAGCTCGCGTCTCATCGGCCCCAACTGCCCGGGCATCATCCGCCCCTCGGCCAAGGTGAAGATCGGC
>JBDSFL010000548.1:0-4331 GCA_039919545.1 Thermoanaerobaculia bacterium
TCACGGTACTCACACTCGAACCGAAGATGATCGACGCCTCGCCGGAAGCCAGCGGCGGGCGGTTCGTACCCAGGCCCGGACTCGGCGGTTCCTCGTCGAACACTTGAAGAATCGTGTTGTCAGAGACCGAGGCCGGGTCGGCATCAACGCTGATGAGAGTCAGGTTCGTCGTCACGGGCGGGGCGCCATCAGCCGTCGCCCGCTTCGTGCGGTCGACCTTTAGGGTGAACGTTCGGGTGGCGAGGGGCTGGATGGGCCGTTCGTCGAGACCCTCGACGATCAGCCAGGCTCCTCCAGGCCCGATGGAAGGAGCGACCCTCACGGGTGCGGACCCCGTGTTAATAACCGTGACGAGCTTCGGCGCCGGTGTGCTTCCTGCGGGCGTTGTGAAGTGAACCTCGTTGGTGTCTCCGGTGAACTGAAGGCGAGATCCCGTTGACGTCAGGTTCCTGGGTCTGTCGAGCACCGTGAGGGTGACAGAGCTTGAAACGCTCTTCTGCCCGGACCCGTCGTCCCATGTACCGCGCAAGGAATCGTATTGAACCCCGAGGTTGATTGTGCTCTGCGAATCGAACTGTATGTTGACGACGGCAGATCCCGCCGCGGGCACGTTCGGAAACGAGCTGGGCACAGGAGTGAAGCCCCCCAGCGCCGAAGCGACATTGAGCGTGGCCGCCCGGTTTCCAATGTTTCTGAAGACGATCGCTCCCGTGGGGGCGGACGAGAGCCGTTCGACGATTGCAACGGGTTGCTGTGGTTGCGTGACGACAAACGCAGCTGGTGCCAGCTGCGTTTGGACCTTGAGGAGAGTGTCGGCACTCGAGCAGTTGTCTCCACCGAGGGCCCGAATCACCGCGCAGTAGATCCGGGCGATCCCCGAGTCTGTCGGGAACGTGAGAGAGGTCTGACTGGTCGGGTAGCGCGTCCTGCCGCTGCAGTCGTCGTTTGGGGACAGATCCAGCTGGTAGGTGCCAAGCGGATCTCCTGCCACGGTGGCGGTCCACGCGAGCGTGAAAGAGCTCCCAGCAGGAACTGAGCCTGCGGGGAAGCTCGTGAACACCGGTGCGAGCGGCTTCGAGCAGACGCTCACGTCGATTCGGAATACGTTGGAATCGGCGGAGTCGGCGAGAACGCACGACGCAGGAAGCGCGATAAGGACCGCGATGACTATAGGGAATAGGAATGCGGAGCGGGCGACTCGGGGGCGAAGCAGATTGCCAGGTGCGGTTCTCGGCAGAACGTCAACCAACGAAACTTGGTCGTCAGGTAGGCATTGCACAGAACAACAACCTAGTCGGCACTCGTGCATACAATGTTGAAAGCGTCATCTTTGGGAAAGAAATTGCCGGACGCGAGAACGTACGTCCGCGCCGAGAATAGCGTCGCGCTGTTTGCTCCAAAACTGATGATATTGGAAGTGTTACCTGAGACCGTACAGACGCAGAATGGAGGACGAGAGAAGACACCAGGCCTCACGTTGAGAGAGTAGATGCCTTCGCCCGAATGGTTCGTGGGTAATAGCCAATTGGGATTCTGGTCAGCAATCCCGCCATTTGCGCCAACGACGGCGCCATAGGCCCCTTTGGGCCCCCCCGTAATCTTGCTGTAAGAGACTCCTGGCGCGATCTTCGCGTCCCCGACAGCTCCGTCTGCGATCATCGCGTTCGAGATGGCGCCTGCGGGAATGGCGAGGACCACGCTGCCCGAGGAGCCCGAGCTCGAGAGACCACTCCCTGCTGGCGTGGTGATGCTGGTCACACCTGTGGAAGAGATTGTAAGACTCTGCCCCGATGGGACAATTGGCGCGATGCCGGCTCCCGCCACCAGATTCACGGCGCCAGTGAGCGCGTTCAGGCTGGTGATTCCAACCGGCATCGCGAGAATCTGGGCCTTCGAGTTCGCATAGACGCCGCTCGGCAATTGATCCTTCGCCTGCCAGAGGATAGATTTGCCGGTACCCGCGGCAACGACTCCGAAGTCGCCTGCTAACGTCGAGTCCGTCGCGTTGATATTGAAGGTGGCGCCCCCGTCCGTCGAGATTGCGAGAGCAACGATTGCTCCCCCGTTCGGGACGTTGGAGAGGTCGTACGTGACCCTGACTTGCTTTGTGCCATCGGTCAGCTGCGTGGCTCCGACGTTCGACACATGAGGGTCCTGTGCGAGACACGTCGACGCTAGCACCAGAAGAGCGGCGGAAAATCCCACAGCTGTCATGTCGCGCAAAGTCATCGCGGGACCTCCTAACGATTTCGGTTGTACCAATCGTAGGTTGGTTTCTGGCCTGTAACAAGAGGAAAGGAGGCTTGAACTCCAGCAAACAAACTCCCGATGGGGGGACGATTCGAACCAGCCGTTCCCGTTCAAGAGGAATTGGACTCAGCCGAGATTCATCGCGGAGTGACGCGGCGCGCCAGAGACGGAGCTACTTTCCCGCGCCCTTCCGCTTCGCGCAGGCCTTCTGGAATCCTCCCGCGCAGGCCGTCTCGAAGAGCTTGCCGGCCCGACGCTCGTCCTTGGCCACGCCTTTGCCTTTCGAAACCATCAGACCCAGCTCGAAGCAGGATTCGGCGTCCTTCGCCCGGCACGCGGTGTCGAAGGCTCGTGCCGCGACCGCGAGGTCGCGCACCGAATCCGGTCCGGTCGACCGCGTGACACCCACGTTGAAGCAGCCGAACACGTCGCCCGCATCGCAGCCGACCTGCCACAGCTCGAGCGCGCGAGCCTCGTCCATCCCCACGCCCTTCCCGGCGCTGTACGCGGCCCCGAGGAGGGAGCAGGCCCGGGCGACGTTCTCCGCCTCGTCGGCATCTCCCTTCTCCGGCGTGCGATTGCAGACCTCGGCGAACAGCTCGGCCGAGCGCGCCGCGTCTTTCGCCACCCCCCGCCCGTCGCGATGGAGACGGCCGAGGTTGACACAGCCGAGCGCGTTGGACGTGGTGCAGGCGCTCGCGCGGCAACCCGCCCTGTAGAGCTCCGCCGCCTTCTCGTCCGACCGCGAAACCCCGCGCCCCTCGTCATACATCAGACCGAGGTTCGTACACGCCTTCGTGCTGCCGCCGTCGCACCCGTCCTCGTACGCCGCCTTGGCCACCGCCTGATCGGCCGCGACGCCGCGGCCAGCGCCGTACATCAGACCGACGTTGTAGCAGCCGCTCGGATCTCCGCCGTCGCACCCCTGGACGAAGAGGGGCGTCGCGCGGGCGTCGTCGCGCGCCACGCCGCCGCTCCCCGTCGCATGGAGGAAGGCGAGATCGACGCAGCCCGTTCCGTCGTGCAAGGCGCACGCGCGCTCCAGGACAGGGATCCGTTTCGCTTCCTCGGACCGGCGCTCGTACACGCGCCCGAGCTCGGTGCACGCAGCCCCTGAGCCGTCCCGGCATGCCTTCTCGTACAGCGCCTCCGCCCGCGCCGCGTCCCTCGGCACCCCAGCGCCCGCCGACGCGGTCCAGCCGAGCCGGTAGCACGCCGTGACGACTCCCTTCCGGCAGCCCTCCTCGTAGAAGCGCGACGCATCGGTTGGCTGGATCTCCTTCACGAGGCTCTCCCGCCGTCTGCGGAGCCTGACCGGCACCGCCGTGTCGCAGGACAGGGCGCCGAGAGTGTCGATGGATTCGCACTTGCCGGGAATCGCCGTGGCGCCGATGCGCTCGATCACGTCTCCCACCTGGACGCCCGCCCGCGCGGCGGGACTCCCCGGAAGCACCTCGAGCACGAGCGCGCCGCGAACGTCACCGGCGAGCTGAAACTTTCGGCGGAGGGCACGGGAGGCGTTCGTGGTCTCGACACCGAACGTCGACGCGGAGCATCGCCCCGTCTCGGCGGCCGCGGCCGCAGGAGACTCGGATCGCCGCGCGGAAGGCGGCGCGGTCGCACAGGCGGCAAGAAAGACCAGCAGGAGGAGGACGGCACCGCGTCGAAGACTGCTCATGGAGACCTCACGTGAACGCATGATCGCAAATCCAGGCGCAGGTCCGGATCCCGCGGTGAAGAACGTCGCGCGGTGACGGGATGAATGCCGGGTGCCGGAGCACCCGGCCCCCCTTCGGCAGCTAATCGGCCCCCAGCTTCTTGATGAGCTGCACCTGCCCCGCGTGATAAACGGCGTGGCACGTGATTCCGAGGACGAGGTCGAAACGCTCGGTTTCCGAGAGAGGCGATTTCAGCTTCCCCTCGCTGAGGTCCGAAACGGCAGCGGTCAGCCGTTCCTGCTCGCTCTCGACCGCGGAGCGGATCGCAGCCCAGCCCGGCGTCGTCGCCTCGGAGAGAGGGAACCAATCCTCACCCGTAAGGATGAACGCCTCGGGAGGCCGGCCCGTCAGCTGTCCTCGCAC
>JBDSFL010000581.1:0-9904 GCA_039919545.1 Thermoanaerobaculia bacterium
CGCCACGTTCAATCCGGACTTCTCGCAGATCGAGTCCGACGTGGCCCAGATCTCCGCGAACGAGCGCTTCGCGCTTTTCTACCCCGAGAAGAGGCCGTTCTTCCTCGAAGGCCTCGAGCTCTTCACCACCCCGATCCAGGCGGTCTACACGCGCACGATCACCGCGCCGCGCTGGGGCATGCGAGGCACGGGACGCTTCGGCTCGACGGGCTACACCGCGCTCGTCGCCGCCGACCGCGGCGGCGGCAGCGTCGTCATACCGGGCCCGAACGGTTCCGACTTCGCCGACCAGGACTTCAAGTCGCTCGTCGCCATCGGCCGCGTGCGCCACGACCTGGGCAAGACGTCATTCGTCAGCTTCCTCGCGACCGACCGCGAGGTGCGCGGCGGAGGCTCGAACCGCGTGCTCGGCCCCGACTTCCAGTGGCGTCCTTCCGGAAACGACACGGTGACCGGGCAGTTCCTGCTGAGCCACAGCGTCACCCCGAACCGGCCAGAGCTCGCCCGCGAATGGGACGGGCGCGTTCTCTCGTCGCACGCCGGGGATCTGTTCTGGCTGCACAGCACCAAGACGCTCGACTTCGTCGCCGAATACAAAGAGGTCGGGGACGACTTCCGCGCCGACAATGGCTTCATCCCGCAGGCGGGCTATCGCGAGGGTTACGCGGAAGCCGGCTACACGTTCCGGCCCACGGGTCTGCTCTCGCGGTTGCGGACCTACTTCATCACCGACTACACCGCCCAGACGGACGGCGGGCTCATCAACCGCCAGCTCTCACCCGGCATCGGGATGGACGGGCGCTGGAACTCCTTCGGCCGGTTCCGCGTGGCGTTCGACAAGGTGCGCGCGGGAGACCAGACGTTCACGCGCAATACGCTGATCTACAACGTGCAGGTCAGCCCGTCGGGGTACCTCTCGAACCTTCTGCTGGATGGGGCGATCGGCGAAGAAGTGGACTTCGAGAACGCGCGCAGCACGGACGACTGCCCCCCCCGGAGCCGCTATGCCTGTGGACGCAAGGGGCACGGCGGCCGCGTCTCCCTCAGCGGCACGATCCGACCCACGAACCACCTCGAGCTGGTGCTCAATGTGAATCGCCGCTGGCTCGATGTGGCCGCGTTCGATGGAGGCGAGGAGCGGAGGCTCTTCACGGCGCACGTCGAGCGGCTGAAGGCCACGTACACGTTCAACGCGCGGATGTTCGTGCGGCTGATCGGCCAGTTCGTGAAGACGAATCGGGATCCCTCGCTCTACGTGACACCCGAGAACGTGAGCCTGAAGGACGGCTCGTTCGCCGGCTCGGCGCTCTTTGCCTACAAGCTCAACTGGCAGACGGTGCTGTTCCTGGGTTACGGAGACAACCGGACGCTGACCGACGACGACCGCTTCGAGCGTGCCGGCCGCCAGCTCTTCCTCAAGGTTTCCTACGCGTTTCTGAAGTAGGAGCGAAAAGAAGGTAGGAGATGCACCCGCGTTGCCGCGGGTGCATCCGGCGCACAGGTGGGGATCGTCAGCAGGCTTTGACTCCAGGGAAACCCTGGTGTCGGATGGGGCGAGTGTGATGGACCGCACCGTTGTCGATCGCCGGAATCGACGCGAGCGTCGATGAATCGGGGCCGGCGACAAACATCAATTTTCTCCTTTGTTCTCGGCGGTCGAGATGGGGAAGTCAGTCACCCATATGCAGGGAAAGTGCCAACCTGTGCCGGTTCGAATTCCCCTGTTCAGGACCAGAACTCCGCCGGTCCGGTTTTACGAACATTGCAGTTCTTACAGCCCAGCGCGGGGAACCGAATGCAAAGTTTTCTGGTCTCTCGATACAGGAGGAGCCCCTCATGTTCGAGATGCAACTCATCCCACCCCGTCGGAGCGCGACGTTCATCTTTTCGGCGACACTTCACGTCGCGCTCGGACTCTTCCTCGTCGTCCCGCCGCTCTGGGCCGTTCAGGAGCCGGTCGATCCTGTCGAGCGGATCACGGCCGTGCAGGTGGAGCTGCCGAAAATGCGCGACGAGGAGCCGATCCGGATTCCCGCGCGCCGTCATGCCTCGGCCCCGCATCAGGGCGCCGCGCCCGCCGCCGCGGGTCCCGTTCACGCGCAGAAGCACGTCGAGCCCCTGAGCGGCGTCATCCCCGATCTGCCGCCCGTCGACGCCGCTCCGGCGAATGATTCCGACGGCGCGGAGGAGACCTTCGGTGCGGACCGCGAAGGGCTTCCCGGCAGCGGGAAGGGCCAGAACGGGACCGGCACCGAGGTCGTCACGGAGGCAGGCAACGGCACGATCTATCGCGCCGACGCGCCGGAAGTCGTTCCGCCCGTCGCGCTCGTCACGACGGAACCGGTCTACCCCGAGGCGGCCCGCCGCGCGCGCTTGCAGGGTGACGTCATCCTGGAAGCGGTGATCGACCGCGACGGACACGTGCGCGAGATCCGCGTGCTGAAGGGCGTCAACGCGCTGCTCGATCACGCTGCCACCAACGCCGTGTCGACCTGGCGATACCGTCCCGCCCTCATCGGTTCCCGCGGCGTCGCGGTCTATCTCACCGTCAAGGTCTCCTTCCACCTCCAGTAGCGTGGCTCGCGGGCCGCTTCGCGCGTGCGAAGATCGTCCGGGGGCTCGCCGCCATGCCGCTGTGCGAAAACGAGGGCTTCCTCGTCGTGAACAAGCCCGCGGGCGTCTCGATGGCGACCTCGTCGCGCGCGGGCAATTCCGGAAGCGATGCCGTGGAGCGCCTCATGGAAGCGGCCGAGCCGGGGCGCTCTCCCGCGGGGCTCTGGCTGGTGCATCGGCTGGATCTCGGGACTTCGGGGGCCGTGGTGCTCGCGAAGTCGGACGAAGCCCATCGCGCGCTCTCGCTCGCGTTCCAGGAGCGCCGCGTGGACAAGACCTATCGGGCGCTCGTGTGGGGGCAGCCCGTGCCGGCGCACGGCGCCTACGACGATCCGCTCGGGCGGGATCTCAAGGACGGGCGGAAGATGAGCGTGCGTGCGGACGGCAAGCCGTCGCTCACGCGCTATGCGACGCAGAAGAGGTTCAAGGGAATCGCCGATCTCCAGCTCTCGCCGGAGACGGGACGGACGCATCAGATCCGGGTGCACCTCGCCGCTCATGGGCACCCGATCGTCGGGGACGATCTGTATGCGGGTGCGACGCGCTGGCACGGCGTGCGCGATCCGGAGCGTCGCCGCGTGCTGTCGCAGATCCGGCGGCCGTTGCTGCATGCGGCGACGCTGAGGGTCCCGGAGCTCGGTCTCGATGTCGCAGCGCCGCTGCCGGAGGATTTCGAAGCGGCGCTGGCGACCCTCGCACGCTCGTGAAGGCGAAAAGGGCTCCTTCCCGTTTCCGGAAAGGAGCCTATGTTCGCTTGGCGCTCGCCGAACGCTAGAAGATGAGCTTGGCCGCGAGCTGCACGATGCGGGGCCCGGCCGAGGCGAGCGGATCGCCGAAGTTCGTCTGCTTCACGAGCACGTTGTTCACGAGCGCGTAGTAGTTGTTCCTCACGCCCGCGCTGCCGTTCACCGGGGAGTTGGTGACGTTCGAGCGGTTGAGCAGGTTGAAGGCTTCGGCGATGAGCTGAAGGCGGATCCCGCTGCCGCCGAACGGAATCTCCTTGGTGATGCGCGGATCGAGCGAGATGAACGTCTCGTAGTTGAAGGTGTTGCGTCCGAAGCCCGGGGCCCGGTCGTTGCGCGAGTTGAGGTCGTTGTTGATGTCGGTTCCGATGATGGCCGAGTAGGGCTGTCCGCTCTGGACCGTGAGGATGCCGCTCAGCGCCCAGTCAGAGAGGATGCCTCGCATCACGCCGTTCTTGATCCCGCCCGCGTAGTTGAGCGCCCAGTAGCCCGAGATCACGAGCCGGTGACGCTGGTCGGCATCGCCGGGACCGTAGCTGTCGCCGAAGTCTCTCGAGTCCTGAGCGAATTTCCCGTCGTCGCCGCCGCCGGCGACCACGGCGGTCGCGTCGGGCTTGGTGTCGAGAACCTTGCTATAGGTGTAGGCGATCCGGGCCTGCCAGTTGTGCGAGAAGCGCTTCTGGAGGTCGAGAGTCAGCCCGTTGTAGTTGGATTCCGCGGTGCTCTGGAACTGGATGATGCGGCGGAAGTTCGTGAAGGGGCGGGTGGCGGGATAGCGTTTCACGATCACCGTCTCGCCGGAGTCGGTCAGGTACGGCGTGTTCACGGCGGTCCCGAGGTTGATATCGGCTGAACGCTGAAGATGGGTGCCCTTCACGAAGAGGTAGGCGAGGCCGATCGAGAAGTCGTCCGAGAGGCCGTGCTCGACTCCCGCGCTGGCCTGATGGACGAGCGGATTCCGGTAGTCCTTGTCGAAGACGAAGATGGTGGGCGTCGCCAGGACGCCTCCGGTCGGAATGGTGAGGAACGCGTTCGGGTAGGTGGGGACGTTGGCGCCCGTGAACGTGAGCGTCTGTACGTTGATGGCGTTCTGCGAATGGGCCGTCCCGATGGCGATGGCGGGCGTGCGGCCGTAGAACATGCCGTAGCCGGCGCGGAAAACGGTGCGCTCGATGCCCTTGGGCGTGTAAGCCACTCCGAGGCGGACGCCGAGATCGCTGGAATCTTCCGGGACCACGCTGGTATCGATATTGGCGGCGACGAGCTGGGCATCGAGGTTGTGGATCGAGGGCTGATGGTAGTTCGCGTAGTCGTAGCGCAGGCCGGCGTTGATGGTCAGGTTCGGCGTAGCGCGAAATTCGTCCTGGACGAAGATGCCGAGCTCACCGACGTCGGGGTTGGTCGTCGCGCCGGACGTTCCCTCGCCCGCGAAGGCTTGCAGATACGACTCTCCCGCGGCGCTGGGTTTGCCGCGATTGAAGCTGGCGATCGTGTTGAAGTTGTAGACGCCGCCGAAGTTGCCCGGGAAGAAATTGAGGATGTTGTCCTTGTTGAAGTCGAACCCGGCCTTGGCCGTGTGATTCCCGATGATGAAAGTAGCCGTGTCGGCGATCTGGAACTTGTTGATCGTCGTCTCACGGGGGCTGAAGGAGTTGCGCCCGATCTGCAGGAAGGTCGCCCCTCCGGCGACCGTGCGGATCGTCGCCTCGGGGTTCGTGCTGTTGGCCAGCCCGGGCTCGCTGTCTTTGGCGTACTGCGCCCGGAACTCGTCGAACACGGTCGATGAGAACGAGGTCGTGAAGGAGCCGCTGACGGTGTCTGTCTTCACGAGCGAGTTGCCTGAGTGCTCCTCGGCCTGCGACGTTCCGCCGTTCTCCTGGTTGTTACCGGTGAAGCTCTGGTGGTTGTACCGCATCGAAAGGCGGCTCTTCTCGGAAAGCTCCCCGTCAGCCTTCAGGAAGAAGACGTCCTGGTTCTGGCCGCGGCCGTAGCTCTGACCGAGGGCCTGGAGCGTGGCGAGACCGGCGACCGTATCGGGATCGGTCGGAAGGCCGGTGGTGTTGAGGATGACGGCCTGCTCCAGGGTGTTCCTCTGCCCGTCGTAGCTGGCGAAGAAGAAGACCTTGTCCTTGACGATCGGGCCGCCGAGGCTCGCGCCGAACTGGTCGAAGTGATAGGGCCCCTTCACGCGGCCGTTGATGACGTTCACGTAGTCGTTCGCGTTGAGCGACTTGTCGCGGTAGAACTCGAACAGGGTGCCGTGGAAGTCGTTCGTGCCCGACTTCGTCACGACGTTGATCACGGCGCCGCCGGCGCGTCCGTATTCCGCCGAGTAGGCGTTCGTGTTGACCTGGAACTCCTGGACGGCGTCCTGGCTGAACTGGTACGGCGCGCGGCCCGAGCCGGTGCGGCCGAGCGTCTGCCCGAAGAAGTTGTTGTTGTTGTCGGCACCGTCCACGACGAGGCTGTTCAGCGTGCCTCGCTGCCCGGCGAAGCTGATGTCTCCGACGCGGCTCGAGTCCTTCGTGACGCCCGGCGTCGTGAGGACGAAGTCGATGAAGTTGCGCCCATTCGTGGGCAGGTTGGCGACGAAGCGCTCGTTCACGACCGAGCTCACCTGCGAGCGGGTCGTCTCGACGAGCGGGGCCTCCATCGAGACGGTCACCTCGGCCGCGACCCCGCTGAGCTTGATGGGGATCTTCAGCGTGATGTCGCCGCCGACGTTGAGGACGACGTTCGGCACCCTGGCCGTCTCGAAGCCGGCGAGCGCGGCGGTCAGCTCATAGGGGCCGACCGGAAGCAGGGCGAACGTGAAATTTCCGGTGCCGTTGGAGATGGCAGTGCGCATGGCGCTGGTCCCCAGGTGCCTCACGGTGACGGTGGCTCCGGGAATCGAAGCGCCCGTCGTGTCCACGACGACCCCCGCGATGGAGCCTCCCGCGCCTTGCGCGTGAAGCGCCGACGGGACGCTGGCCAGCACGATCAACGCCAGAAGGAGAATTCGGAACGAGTTGTGACGCATCGAGCACCCTCCACTGATGTGCGCAGGATACGCCGTCAGAGCGCGCGGTAAACGTAGTTTCCGGAGTCGCGTTGAAACCCCAGCGCCTCGAGGAGAGGAACGATCCGGGTGCCCGTCACGGTGGCAGCTCCCACGCGCGAAACGACGAGCCTGCGAGGCCGGCCGAGGGGGTCCCGCCCCCGCCGCTTCAGCTCCTGGAAACCCGAAAAGGCGCTCTGGAGCATGCGATCCGAAGGCTCTGGGTCCCCGAGAACGAGCGTGCCGTCCGGGTCGAGCCGCAGAAGAAGCGCACCATCGCGCAGTGCGACCAGCTCGTCTCGCGCCAGGGGGCACGCATCTGGCATTCCCTCACCCAGCGTTCCCATGAGGATCGGGTCCGCGCCGGAAACGACGGTCAGCCGCGGTTCGTCATCGGTGTCCCGATCGCGCAACGAGCGCAAGGCATCGACCGTCTCCTCCTCGGCGTACTGCATCGGTCCGTTCCCGGCGACGAACTCGCCGCGCCGCAGGTCTCCGCGCATCTCCATTCGCGAAAGCACGGGCGAAACGTCGCTCCACCTCACGACGGCGGAGTCTTCCGCCTGAAGGACCGCACGCGAGACGACTCCCCAGCGGGCCAGGAGGATCCGCGCCCAGCTCTCCGCGCGCTCGCCGGGTGCCATCGGCTCGCCGGATCCCGAAAGGAGCGACCAGCGTCCAGACCGTCCCCACCCCGACCCTTCCACGCGCCCGCCTCGGGGCCTGTCGCGTGCGCCGAGCCGTGCGGCGACGCGCGCCTCCGCGGCGCGAAGGGACGTTCGGCCCGGACTGCGCCCGATCGAAGGCGGAACCGCGAGCGGTGCGGCCGCTGAGGCAGCGGCCCTCTTCTTTCCCACGCCGTCCCGGAGCAGCTCACGAAAACCTTGCAGGCCGTCGCCCGTGACGAGCCCGGCCAGCACCAGCTCGAGGAGCGCGCGATCGAGCTCGGCGGGAGTGATGCCCAGTGACGCGGTCAAGTCTGGAGCGAAGGAAGCGCCGGAGAGCGCGAGCCTCTCGTGCAGCGAGCGCGCCGGCGCGGAGAGCGAGGAGAGATCGGGCGGGCCTTCGGGGATTACCAGCTCGCCCTCTCCGCGAAAGAAAAACGCCAGCCGGGACGCGCGTGGGTCCTTCGCCCCGGCGGCGCGCCAGACGAGGAGGCCGCGCGTGGACAGGAGGTCCAGCGCGTCGGGCTCGGGCTCGGCGAGCCGCGCGGGAAGCAGCGCGGTTTCCCAGGAGAGCGCAGGCAGGGGCAAGCCTCTCAAAAGAGCCATCGCACGCTCGGCGGCCTTGGGCCCACGAAACCGCGCGCCCCCTTCGGCCCCCTGCCGGCGGGCCAGGAACGAGCGATACACCGCGGCGGGCACGGGCCGGATCTCCTGCCGCAGCAACGAGAGCGTGCGCCTGCGGATGCTCTCCGTGAGCCGCGCGCCGGCCCACAGCGTCTCGCCTCCGGCCTGGCCGAAAGAGCCGGAGGCCACGAGGCCTTCGAGACGCAGGCGGGCGAGCGACGCGTCCACGTTCGAGCGCGGCAGCCCGAAGCGAACCGCGACGTCGCGGGCCGAAGCGGGGCCGCGCGTGGCGAAGAAGCGCAGCAGGAGACGGTCGAGGGTGGTTTCGTCTTCGAGACGCTCCCAGTCGGCGCACTCCTCCGCCGTGACGAACCGGGACTCTCCCGCGATCTGCCGCGGCACCAGCGACCCGCGCGCCACGAGCTCGTCGAGCCACGACGCCCCGTCGCTCGCGGCCCGTGCGTCCGCTTCGTCGCGCGTGAGGTCGCCCAGCTCCTGGAAGATCAGCAGCAGCTCGTCGGCGCTTCGTGCGCGCCGATGCGGGGAGAGTCGCGAGACATCGTCGCGCACCGCCGCCGCCGCCTCGGGCCGGATGCCGTCGTCGAGCGCCTCGCCCAGCACCTCGCCCAGGAGCTCGCGGTTCATCGCGAGCGCATGCAGCCCTTTCTCGGCCTTCGGGGCGTCCCACTCGTACATGAAGGCCATCACGAAGCTGAAGAGCAGGCTCGCTCCGGTCGGAGACGGAAATCGACGAACGTCGAGGGCGCGCGTGACGGCACCCGTCTCGAGGTCGTCGAGCAGGGTCAGGAGCCGGTCGTACTCCCACAGATCCTTCAGACAATCCCGATACGTCTCGGCGACGATGGGGAAGTCCGGCAGGTTGCGCGTGGTCTGGAGCAGGTCGCGTGCCTTGAGGCGCTGCAGCCAGAACGGGGTGCGGCGGCCCGAGCGCACGCGCGGCAGCAGCAGCGCGCGCTGCGCGTTCTCGCGGAACCGGGCGCCGAACATCGGCGTGTTCGGCAGGCTCGAGAGCAGGCGCTCGCGCGCCTCCTTCGACGTGAGCCGTGAGAGCCGCTCGAGCGGGATCTCGCGCTCGGCCTGCGGCACGCGCAGGAGGATGCCGTCATCCGCCGCGACGCTTTCCACGTCCACGCCGGTCTCCTCGCGCAGGATCCCCGCGAGCGCGAGCGACCAGGGAAGGTTCACGCCGCGGCCGAAGAGCGAGCGCACGAGGACGCACGGGTCGCCGAGGTCGTTGGGAAAAGTCTCGAACACGATACGGCGGTCGGACGAGAGCCCGCCCGGATCGGCCACCTCGCGGCGCACCGCCCCGATCAGAGTCGCCGCCGCCCCCTCGTCGCAGCCGTAACGCGTTTTCAGGAGCTCGATGAGCGCGGGCTCGGCCGCCGCAAAGCTCTCGCGACCGCTCAGCCCCTCGGCGATCGTGCGCTTCAGCGCGCCGATGCGCTCGCCCAGCTGCGGCGTGCGGCTCAGCCCCTCGCCTCGCCAGAAGGGCATGCGCGCGGGCTGGCCGGTGGCGTCCTCCACGACCACGCGGTCGTGCGTGATCTCGAGCGTGCGCCACGCGTGCGAGCCCAGCAGGAAGACGTCGCCGAGGCGCGTCTCGTAGACGAACTCTTCGTCCAGCTCGCCGACGACGGTCTTGAGATCGGGCAGCACGGCCTTGTACGCGCCGCGATCGGCGATGGTGCCGCCGTCCAGAATCGCGGCGAGCCTTGCTGCGGGCAGCGGCGAGACACGATCCGTCGCGCGGTCCCACACGAGCTTGGGGGCCAGCTCGGCGAAGCGCTCCCGCGGATATTTTCCCGAGAGCATCCCGAGCGTCTCGTCGAAGAGCCGCCGCGAGAGCGTGCGGTACGGATCCGCGCGGCGGAACGTGGCGAAGAGCTGCGCGGCCGTGACGGGCTGCTGCTCGGAAGCCAGAGCGACGGTTTCGGCGACCAGCTGCTGCGCGAGCACGTCGAGAGGGTTCTCGGGCGGGAACGTCTCCTCCACGTCCCCCGCGCGCATCCCCTCGATGGTGGCGGCGCACTCGAGCAGGTCGTCGAGGAAGAGCGGCACGAACCGCCCGCGCGACGTCTCGCCCACGAGGTGCCCCGAGCGCCCCACGCGCTGCAGAGCGCGGGCGATTCCCTTCGGGCTCGAGAGCTGGACGACGGAATCGATCTCGCCGATGTCGATCCCGAGCTCGAGCGAGC
>JBDSFL010000596.1:0-16487 GCA_039919545.1 Thermoanaerobaculia bacterium
CATCAGGAGGAGGGTGCGCGCCTCGAGCGGCGCTCCGGTCAGGTGCCCGAGCCGGCTCGCCTGGAAGACCCGGATCAGGAGCGAGAGGGCCGACAGGACTCCGAGCGTGAATGCGAACTCGGGCGCCCAGACGAACGCCGCGCCCCACGCCAGAAGGGAGAGAGCGAACGGGTTCAGGAGGAACTCGCCGAAGAACGTGGCGGCCGAGAAGGAGTGGCGGATCATCCCCCATCGGATCTGCCGAGCGATCGCGCGCTCGAGTGTCCGGTGGACGACGATGTTGTCGACGACCACGGGCGAGAGGACGACGGCGAAGCCGGCGGCCTTCACCGCGAGCCCGATCGCCTGGTCCTCGGCGAGGAGGTTCCCCGCCATGGCGAAGCCCCCGATGGCGTCGTGCGCGCGACGCGAGATCGCCATCGACTTGCCGACGACGCAGGCGACGCCTCCCGCGGCCGCCAGCGCATTCCCCGCGACGACGAAGGTGAGGAGGTGAAGGCTTTCGATCCGTGCGCCGAAGGTGCGCGCTCCGGTGCCGAGAAAGAGGTTCGAGACGCATCCGACCGAGGGTTCCTCGAAGAGCGCCACGGTCTTGGCCAGGGCGTCGGGAGCGACGCGGACGTTGGAGTCCGAGATGAAGAAGATGTCGCCCCGGGCTCGTCGCACCGCGGCGACGAGACGCGCGACCTTGGGATTCGAGAAGAGTCCCTTGCGGACGCCCCCCACCACGATCGAAAACGGCGCTGCGGGGAAGCGCTCGCAGACGCGCTTGGCGACGGCGAGGGCGGGGTCCGCGGGATCCTCGATCGAGAGGATCACCTCGTAGCTGAGCTCAGTGAGCCGGGTGAAGGAGACCAGATTCTCCTCGAGGGAGTCCTCGAGGCCGCAGAGAGGCTTGAGGATCGAGACCATCGGGCGCTGCATAGAAGCGGCCGGCCGGGAAGCGCTCGCGGCCCGCTCGCGCGGGCCCGGTGCGAAAGGGAAGCGTCCCTCCCTGAGCCGGTGGACGAGCTCGACCTGGACGCTCGTGAGGACCAGCCCGACGAGGACCGCGATCGCGAGGATGACGAGGATGGACATGCGGGGCTCCTTTCAGGCGTGGGCTTGAAGCGATTGATGGGGACGCGGGGGGAGCGGGTTTCCGAGCTCGGCGAGCGACGGAGCGAGCGGATTCGTGGCGGCCGGCGCCTGAAGCCGGGTGACGCCGAGGCCGACCCCTTTCTTGAGGGCGTTCAAGATGGCGCGCGGGCTCTTCTCGGCCTGCATCAGGGTCTTCCAGGCGTAGAGGTGCTTGGGCGAGTGGAAGTCGCTGTTGCCGATGAAAGGGAGCGAGGCGCGGCTCACCTGTGGGAAGAGATCAAAGCGGCAAGCGAGCTCCCAGAGGTCGACGAGATTCGCGACGGAGTCGCGTCGGTTCCAGAGGTAGTGCGTGTTGGCGAACCAGTCCGACTGCTCGTTCGGGTGGCAGGCGACCGTGACGCCTCCGGCCTCGCGGGCTCGCGTGAGCATCCCCTCGACGGGCCCGTCCGCCGATACGAAGGTGTCGAGGCCGAGCGCGAGCGCGTGCGCGGAGCGGTCTCCGGTGAGCCCGTTGCGCGTGAGCTCGCAGCCAGCCAGGACGACCATCCGGTACCGGTCCCAGGCCGTGCGGGCGGCGTCCTCGATCTCCGCTCGGTACGCGTCGAAGCGCTCCCGCGGCACGGAGAGCTTGAGGCGGTGGCCGATCTTTCCGAGCAGGCTGTCGGTGTTGACCACGTGATCCGTGATGGCGATGGCGTCGTGCCCCGAACGTCCGAAGAGATCGACCGCCTCGGCAATCGAGAGACTCCCATCCGACCAGGTGGTGTGGATGTGAAAGTCGCACAGAAGCATGTTGGTGGTCTCCTTTCGGGAGTTCACTTTCCTCTGTGCGCATGTGGAAGCGGTGTGCGGGCGGTCAAGACGTTGTTAAGGAATGACCCTCTGATTGCGCGGGTTTCGCCCGGCCGCACCGTCGCGCGTCGAACCATTTTCGCGATCGGCCTCTGCGGCGGGCGGATCCCCGAGCCATTCCTCGCCGAGCGATTTGAAGACCGCCGCCGAGGGGCGCGCGGTGCGCACCTGCGTCGTCCGGTCCACCGCGTAGAGCCCGAACTTCGGACCATACCCGTCCAGCCACTCGTCGTTGTCCAGGAGCGACCAGTGCAGGTAGCCGGCGATGGGAATGCCGCTCTTCTCGGCGGCGATGAGCGCGGCCACGTGATCGCGCAGGAACCCTTCCCTCAGCGTGTCATTCGCTTCGGCGAGACCGTTCTCGGTGATGAGAATCGGAAGCCCGAGCGTCGCGGCCTCGCGCAGGAGAGGCTCGAGGAGATCGGGGGCGATCTCCCATCCGTTGTCGGTGAGCCCTCGACCCGTGCGGTCCTGGTACGCGAAGTCTCCGATCCAGCGCGTCTTGCCCGGACAGCGCAGGTGGAGGCGCGAGTAGTAGTTCACCCCGACGAGATCCAACGAGCCGACGAGGTCGTCGCGCCGGCCCGAGAGTCGCGTGGTTGGAGGGAGGATCACGCTCCAGCGGCCTGTGGCGAACGCCTCGAGAATTTCCCTTCCCCGACCGCCCCCGGCTCTGGGGCGTTGCCGGCTCGCTCCAACCAAACTCCGTTCGCGGCGCTCTGGCGTTAACCTGTAGCAGCAGAACAGGGTAGCGCTTCGGACGAGCGATTCGTGGCGAGGATGGCAGTTCGATAATCGACACCAATGCTCCACCATTTCTCACTGAATCGACGTCGATAACGCGATTTCTTCACTCGAAGTCCCGAGCTGAACGGGATCGGAACCGTCGCGGCCGATACGCGTCGCCCAGATGATCGAGGCTGACACGGCAACCGGGAATTTTTCCAGAGAAGGAAATAGAAAGCCGCTCTCGCGCATCTATCCCACGAGGTCTCGGGACCCCGCCCCCCCGAGCCGATTCGAGCCGCGGACCTTCACCCGGCCCCGAGAGGGGTCTGTTCAACCACAGCAATGACGAATCATCGGGAGCGAGATCAGATGAAATCTTTCGGCTTCGTTCGTTACGCCCTGCTCGGAGCAATCGCGGCGGTCGGCCCGAGCCTCTCGGCCGATCGGATCGTGCCGTCGGCCGCCCATGCCGCGGGCCGGAACGGAGCGCTCTTCCGGACGGACCTTCGGCTGCTGAACACCTCGCGCACCGAGACCGTGCGCGCGATGCTCGTTTTCCTGCCGGCTTCGGGCGGCGCCCCTTCGACCTCGGCTGAGATCCTCGTTCTGCCGCTCCAGCAGCGGTCCTACGACGACGTGCTCGCCGGGCTCTTCGGGGTGACGGGCGATGCCTCGGGACCGATCCGCCTCGTGGCGCCCGAAAGCGTCGAGCTCTCGAGCCGCACCTACAACGTATTCGACCCCTGCACCGGCGGCACGTTCGGCACCTGGATTCCCGGCCTGCGGCCCGAGAGCGCGATGCGCGAGGGGTTGATCCCGCAGGTGTCGGGCAGCGCCTCCCCCGCGAGCGGCTCGCGCACGAACCTCATCGTGACGAATCCTTCCGCGTCGGTCGCCGCCCGCGTCACGGTCACGCTCAAGTCGGGAAGCGGAGCGGTTCTCGGAACGTGGACCCCGTCCCCCGTGGAGCCCAACGGCAGCGTGCAGGGCGACGTCTTTCTTGCGGCGGGTGCGGGCGGGGTCACCACCGACGACGCGTTCGTGCAGTTCAGCTCGGACCAGCCCGTGCTCGTCCTGTCGACCGTGATCGACAACCGGACCAACGACGCGGCCGCCTTCGGTGCGCTGGCCCTCGCGGCGGCGCCGACCCTCGTGAAGACAGGAGACCAGGCTTCGTTCACCGGCTCGTACGGCGTGTCGGGGCATGCCGTCGTCGCGAACGAGAACCTCATTCGCCTGGACGCGTTCCGGGCCAACGGGACCGCACCGGGCCTGGACTTGCGCATCGGCCACGCGGGGAATCCGCGCGCTCAGTTCACGATCCTGCGCAGCATCGGGCGCCAGGCGTTCAACGGAGCGGACTTGGAGCTTCCCATTCCCCCGGGCCTCGACCTGAACTCGTTCGACACCTTCACCGTCTGGTGCTACGAGTTCAACGTCGTCATCGCGGAAGGGAAATTCCATCCGTGAGGGGTCGCCCCTTCCTGCGGGCATTCCTGTTCCTCTCGATCCCTTTATTGCCGACGGTGGCGCGCGCCGAGGCCTGGCCGCGCGAGACCGGACAGCTTTACGCGTACTTCGGCGCGACCACCTTCTCGTCCAGCACGATCTACGATGTGGCCGGAAACAAGGGCCCTTTCCCCGGTCGCTCCTTCAAGGAGTCCGGAGACAACTCGTATCTCGAGCTGGGCCTCTCGGAACGCTTCACGTTCGTCGGCACGATCCCGCGCAGGAAGGTGAAGGCGGAGGGTCTCTTCAACGACTTCACCAGCCAGGGGCTGGCCGACCTGGACGTCCGGCTGCGCTATTCGATTCCGATCCGCGAGGGACTCTTCGCGGCGGTGGAGGGAGGCGCCTTCGTGCCGCTGGGGTACGACCGGCAGGACTTCCCCGAGCTGGGGAGCGGGCATACGGATGCGCTGGTGAACGGGTCCCTCGGACTCTCGCTTCCCTTTCTTCCGCAAGGATTCCTGAACGCGGACGTCGGCTACCGGTTTCGGGGCGGCGAGATCGCAAACGAGATTCCCTACGCGCTCAAGGTCGGCGCGTTTCCGCACCCCCGCGTCGGTGTCTTCCTCTTCGCGCGCGGGTGGAAGAGCACGGCCGACTTCTCGAGGGTCGCCGAGACCGCGGGCTTCCTCGTGTCGGACTCGGAGAGGCTCTCGGCCGGCGGTGAGCTCTACCTGAAGGTCAGCCGGCACTTCGACGTGAATGGCGCGTGGTCGCATGTCGTGGCGGGACGGAACGTTCTCGCGGGAGACACGTTCATGCTGGGTGTGGCGTTCCACGCTAAGCTGTTCTGATGTCCGTCCCGTTTCTGAAAGCGGCCGCAGCAGAGGGAAACGACGAGGCGCTCGTCCGCTTCGTCCGCCTCCATCTGGGCGACGGCAACGAGAACGTCGGCCGCCGCGAGATCGACAAGTCTTGGGTGGAGGCGATCAAGATCCTGCTGGCGGGTGAGGCCACCGACGACGGGCTCATCCGGCAGATCCTGACTCGCGACGACGCGACGCTCGCCCTCCTCTACTTCCACCTGCACTTTCATCTGGTCAAGAAATCGAAGGAGTGGATCCATGACGGAAGCCGCTGACGGAAAGGCCGATGATCCTCGTGAGGCGGGGAAGCAGCTGCGCGCGGGACTCTGGGGGACGATCAACGAGCGCTATCCGGGCTCGATGATCACCAAGGAGAGCGCTGTCCCCCTGGCGCGGCTTCGCAAGCCGCTTTCTGAAAGCCGGCTCACGATGATCAGCTCTTGCGGCGTCCACCTGAAGTCCGAGCCCCCGCTCGACGTCTGCCACCCCTTCGGGGACTTCGGCTTCCGGCGGGTCCCCTCGGCGGCGCGGCACGAGGATCTGGTCATTCACCAGCTGAAGTACCCGCACGACGACGCAGACCTCGACATCAACGTCATCTTTCCGATCGAGCGCCTTCAGGAGATGGTCGCCGACGGGCGTCTCGGCGGGCTGACCGAGAGCTTCTATAGCTTCATCGGCTACAACATGGACCCGGATCGCTTCGAGAAGACCGTGGCGCGAGATCTCGCGGACGCGGTGGTGAGCGATCGGGCGGATGCGGCGCTCCTCGTTCCGGCTTGACCGATCTGCCATCAGTCCGTCGGACTGATTCAGCGAGAGGTGGAAGAACGCGGAATACCCACGGTGTCGATCACGGTCGCCCGCGACGTCACCTCGCTCGTGCGGGTGCCGCGCGCTCTCTTCGTCCCTTGGCCCATGGGGCACCACTTCGGTGCGCCCTTCCACGCGGGGCTCCAGCGGCGCGTGCTGGAGACCGCCCTCGAGCTCCTGGAATCGACTCGGGAAAGCGGCGAGATCGCCGAGCTTCGAATCCCATGGGGCGAGGTGAGGAGGCAGGCGAAGGCGCTGACTGCACAGGGCCTCGGGCTCTGAGGCGTAGAACCGGAGAGCGCTCCGGACGTGCGGATCGAAGCCAGGATCGCAGCTCGATGATCGATACCAAGGCTCCACCATTTCACGACGCACCCTCATCGCCAGCGATACGCCGGAAGACTTCGATTGATTGAACCGGCTTTCGCATTCTTGCCGACGACTGACGGTCTCGAGCAATTGAACGTGCTCATTCCTCTCCCTGATGCGGCGCTATGATCCGGGTTCCTGTCTCATGACTATGGAAGTGGTAGAGATCCCCGACGAGCTTCGCCGATTCTTCGCCGATCGTGTCGGCGGTTCGGTCGATCAGCTCCGCATCGCACTCCTCTTGCGGCTCGAGTCCGACCGAGAGTGGAGCGTCGGCGAGGTCGCGGCTGTTCTGAACATGCCCCAAGCTTCGACGGGAATGCGCCTCTTTCTCCTGCGCTCGACAGGTGTGATCGGCGGATCGGGGATGCCAATGACCTACCGGTACGAGCCGGCATCCCCTCAGTTCGAGGCGATGCTGGCACTCATCGAGGAAACGTACGTGCGATCACCGGAAGCTCTGAAGCGGCTCGCGTCGAGCGGCTCTCCCGACCCGCTCCAGAGCTTCGCGGAGGCGTTCGACCTGAGGAAGCGAAATGGCTGACGCGGTATACGTTCTGTGCGCGGTGACCAGCACGGCGTGCGCGGTGCTGCTGCTCCGAGCCTATCTTCGGAGCAAGGTGCGCCTCTTGCTCTGGAACGGACTCTGCTTCTCGTGCCTCGCGATCAACAACGTACTCTTGGTCGTCGATCTCAGCATCCTCCCGCGAATCGACCTGTCCGTCGTCCGATCGGTGCCGGTCGTGGTCGGGCTGTCGATTCTGCTCTACGGGCTCATCTGGGACAGCTCGCGGCGAATGAGGTGACCATGGGGCGGTTGAACGACATCATGGGCGGAGGCGTCGTCGTCTCCTACCTGATCGTGGCGCTGTTTTTCCTTCGCTTCTGGACAGGGAGCCGCGATCGGCTCTTCGCTTTTTTCGCCGCCGCGTTTGCGATCCTCGGGCTCCAACGCCTCGCCGTACTGCTCCTTTCGGGCTTCGGGGAGCACCAAGCTCTGCTTTACAGCATGAGGCTGGTCGCCTTCCTCCTCATCATCGCCGCTGTCGCCGACAAGAACAGGAGGCCGCGAGCGACTTAGCCAGGCTGCTCACGATGTGATGGCGGGAGGTCTTCGCCGCCTTTCCGATCAGCGATTGCGCTGGCAATCTCGTGCGAACATGCCGAGCGATGCGTGATCGACGTCAGACCCCGGTCGTTCCTCCGATGAGTGACGTTCTGGAATTCATGCGCGCCGTCTGGAGTCTCGACCACGGCCTGCAGGCGGCATCGAAGCGGATGCACAAAGCCCTCGGCGTCACGGGGGCTCAGAGGCTCGCGATCCGTATCATCGGACGGTTTCCCGCGCTCTCCGCTGCAAGACTCGCCGAGGTCCTGCACCTCGATCCGAGCACGTTGAGCGGCATCTTGAAGCGCCTCGAGGAGCAAGGATTCGTCGAGCGTGAGCTCGACTCGACCGATCGCCGGCGCGTGATGTTACGACTGACGAAGAAGGGCCTGCGTGTCAACCGGAGCACGAAGGGCACGGTCGAGGAGACGATGAGGAAAACCTTGGCGACGTTTCCTGCGGGGCGAGTCGCGGCCGCGAGCGACGTCGTGAAAGCGATCGCGAAGGCCCTGCGTCCCTCCCGCGCTCCTGTTCCGCGTCGCCCCCAGGTAGGTTAGGAGCCTGTCCGAGCAATCCCGGGGTCGCACGCATGGGGCTCGCGAGTCGAGATCACACGGCGAGACGAAGATGCTCTGACGTGAGGTGAAGCCAAAGGGGGGACTGGGGGGCGAGCAACGAACAGCCCCCCGGAGAGCCGCAGCGGCGCGTGATGGAGCGGTTCTCCTGCCGTGTCCTGCAACGCCGAGCTTGACCGAAACCCAGTGCGCCCAGGGGGTTCCGGGCGGCGCGGGGCCCATGCGTCGCCCCTTCGAGGGGATGACTCGTATCGCCAATCGTCGTGCCGCCTTGCAATCGGAGCACCAAGGCGCCCGGAATGCGATTCCCGGGACGACTCGGACAGACTCCTAACCTCGCGGCAGGGACGACTTCCGCGTCGCGCGCGTCCTCGCTCGATTGATGGCTTGCTGGGTCTCGCCCTGCCGACTCCTTCCCACGGCATGTCCTGCGCCCCACGCGGATTTGACCCTGGCGGAGCGACCCTGGATCACCCGCACCGTCCTGACAGTCGGAATCGAATCGTTGGAACTCCAACGAACAGAGCTGTCGACGAGGGGACCTCGAGGCTGGGAACTGGTAAGATCAATTAGATGGAGCTCAAACGAGTTTCTGAAAACTCTCCCCCGTGTCGGCCCTTGATCTTCGGAGAGACTCTCGTCGATGAGCTGCCCTCCGGTCCCCGGCCCGGAGGTGCTCCGCTCAACGTCGCGCGTCACCTCCAGGCGTTTGGCGCCCGTCCCTTGCTGGTCACCCGGATCGGTGCCGACTCCGCAGGCGAGTCTCTCTTCGCCGCGATGCGACGCTGGAGGCTCGACACGTCGGGAGTGCAGACGGACTCCATTCTTCCCACGGGCCGTGCGGTCGTGACGTTGGCGGCCGGCTCGGCGACCTTCGAGATTCCCGCCCCGGCGGCCTTCGACGCCATCGACGCCGATTCCGCGGCGCGCGCGGCCAGCGCCGGAGAGACGCGCACGATCGTCTACGGGACCCTGGCGATCAGAGAACCTACCTCCAGGATGGCTCTCGCCGCGATCCTCGAATCGGCTCCGGGCGCGGAGCGAGTGGTCGATTTGAATCTGAGACCACCCTGGGACTCGCGAGTCCTCGCCTCGCTCGCTCTCGACCTGGGCGATGTGGCAAGGCTTTCCACGGACGAGCTGCGTGCGGTGTCGATGGTGTCTCGGCGAGCAGAAGACAGCGAATCGCTCGCACGCCGCCTCCTGAAGCGTCGCGTTCTCAGGAGCGTGATCGTCACGTCCGGCGCTTCGGGCTCTTTCCGGATCGACGCGGATGGGGGCCTGACCCGAGTGGAGGGATCGCCGATCTCGGGCGCCTTCGTGGACAGCGTGGGCGCTGGAGACGCTTTCACGGCGGTTTGCGTGCTGGGGCTTCTCCGCGGATGGCAGCAGAAGGTTTCGATGGCTTTCGCGGACGCCTTTGCACGAGCCATCTGTACCGTTGCCGGCGCGTTGCCCGCCTCCGAAGATTTCTACGAACCCTTTTGCCGTTCGTTTCCCAGAGGGTCGGGCGACCTCAATGATGAGCCCATGAGACTCGAGACGATCTTCGGTCCGAACTCGAAAGGACCTCCGGTATGAGGACCGAAAATCGGGCTCACGTTCTCGTTCTGGCCGTCGCGATCTTCGCCGCGGTGGTCTCGTCATCGGTTACTCCGCCTTCAGCCCCCAGCCTGGCCGCGTCGAGCGATGTCTTGATTCTCGTCCCGCTCGATTCCTTCACCCCCGAGGCTCTCGACCTCGGAGTCGAGATCGCGGGCGTGCCGTTCGTAGACCTTCCGAGTCTTCTTCCCGCTGGAGTCAATTCTTTCCTGCCCCAGCCGAGCGTCGCGGGGCGCCTTCACTCTTTCCCCGAGACGCCCCCTCCTCGATTCGGTTCGTGACGCGAAGCCCGTCCGCGGCACCGAAAACCCCGATCGAAGGAGAGCTGTATGTGCGATCTGGAGAACTCACGCCTTGACCTGTTTTCTCAAATTCCACCGCTCCTCGAGCGGTCCGACGCTGATGGACCTAGAAGAGCGCCGCTCCGGCAGTCGCGAATCGACGCCGGATCGCTCCGCATCATGATGCTCAGCGTGCACGGACTCGTTCGTTCACAGGAGCCCGAGCTGGGGCGCGATCCCGATACCGGAGGGCAGGTGGGCTACGTGGTGGAGCTCGCCAGGGCTCTCGGAAGGCACTCCGCGGTGAAGAGCGTCGAGCTGGTGACGCGGTTGATCAAGGACCCCGAGGTCGCGCCGGACTATGGCGAGCCGGAGGAAGAGATCGGTCCCAATGCGAAGCTGGTGCGGCTGCCCTTCGGACCCGATCGCTACCTGCGGAAAGAGCTGCTCTGGGGCTCGCTCGACCAGCTCGTCGACCGCTGCCTGGAGAGAGTCCGCCGTGGCGAGCGTCCCCCCGACCTCGTGCACGGGCACTATGCCGACGCGGGCTACGTCGGCACGCGTATCTCCCAGGCGCTGGGCATCCCGCTCGCGCAGACCGGCCACTCGCTCGGGAGAGCCAAGCGCGCCCGGCTCCTCGCCAGCGGTCGCAACGCGGCATCGCTCGAGAAGCAGTTCTCCCTTTCGCGGCGCATCGCGGCCGAAGAGGAGGCCCTGGACCACGCGTCGCTGGTGGTGGCGAGCACGCGGCAGGAGGCGCGCCAGCAGTACGCCGCTTACGAGCTCTTCCACCCGAAGCGCTGTATCGTCATTCCGCCGGGCATCGACACCACACGCTTTTCGCCGCCTGTGTCCCGTGCCGACCCCCCGATGGATCTGGTCGACCGTTTCCTGGTCGAACCCGGCAAGCCGATGATCCTTTCGATCTGCCGCCCGGCCGAGAAGAAGAACCTGCTGCGTCTCGTCGAAGCGTACGGGCAGGATCCCGAGCTTCAAATCATGGCGAACCTGGTCGTGGTGGCCGGGAATCGCGAGGACGTGCGACTCCTCGAGGAGCCGACGCGCTCGCTTTTCGTCGAGCTTCTCGCAACGGTCGACCGCTACGACCTGTACGGAAAGATCGCGCTTCCCCGCACCCATCGGAGCGAGGACATCCCCGATCTCTATCGCTGCGCCGTTCGCAGGCGCGGAGTATTCGTGAACCCGGCGCTCACGGAGCCCTTCGGACTGACGCTGATCGAGGCGGCGGCGAGCGGCCTGCCCGTCGTCGCCACGAACGACGGCGGTCCGTCCGAGATCCTCGAGAGCTGCGAGAACGGAGTCCTGGTCGATCCGCTCGACAGGGCGGCAATCACCAGAGCGCTCAAGGAGGTCCTTTCCGATCAGGCGCGCTGGAAGCGGTGGTCCCGGAACGGCATCGCCGGAGTGAGACGCCACTATTCGTGGGACGGACATGCGGATCGGTACGTGACGCTCGTTTCTCGCCTGGCGCGCCGCGAGCGAAAGAGGACGCGACGCCGCGCGGCCGACCGGTTTCGGGCCGTCCCTGAAAACGAGATGAAGCCCGAGCTCGCCCTCGTCGCCGACATCGACAACACTCTCGTCGGTGATGCGAGCGGACTCGAGAGTCTGCTCGCCTGGCTGCGCCGCACCCGGCCCAAGGTTCTTTTCGGAATCGCCAGCGGCAGGCATCTGGAGAGCACGATTTCTATCCTTCAGACCGCGGGCGTTCCGCCCCCCGACGTCCTCGTCACGGGCGTCGGCACCGAGATCCATTACGGCTCGGTTCTGGCCAGGGACGAAGCATGGACGCGGCACATCGCGCACGGCTGGCGCCGTGACGAAGTCGCCCGAGCCTTCGAGGGTCTGCCCGGGATCGAGCTCCAGGCGCCGGGCTGCCAGTCGCCCTTCAAGCTGAGCTACGACGTCGACGCCAAGCGAATGCCGCTTCTCGACGAGCTGAAGTGGCTCCTGTCGGTCGCTCGCCTCCCGGCGAAGCTCGTCTTCTCGCACGGGCTCCACCTCGATGTCCTTCCCGTGCGGGCTTCCAAGGGGATGGCGATCCGGTATCTCGCCTCTCGCCTCTCCCTCCCGCTCGAATGCTTCCTCGTCGCGGGAGACTCCGGGAACGACCTGGACATGCTCACCGGCGACGCGATGGCCATCGTCGTCGGCAATTACAGCAGCGAGCTCGAAGTCTTGCGCGGCGAGGAGCGCGTGTACTTCGCGAGCGCCTCGTACGCCCGAGGCATCCTCGAGGGGATCGAGCATTACGAAGTCGGGTGGTCCCGAAGCCTGGAGCGTGCCTCGTGATCGCCGAGCTCACGGCCTGGTCGCGCGGGCACCGGAACATCGTCCTGGCGTTCCTCGAGCGCGTGTTCGCCATCGGTCGCCAGGTCCTCCTTCAGAGCGACGTCCTGGGTGCGTTCGAGGAGCTCCGCCGCGAGCCGGCTTTCGAAGCCCTCGCCGGAACGCCGTTGCACGAGCTGGCTCGCCGCGTGCAGGAGAGCGGGCTCTGCGATCCGTGGGCCTACTTCACCGTGCGGGAATCGATCGGACGATTCCGCTACGTGCGCCTCCATCGTGAGCGGCTGGAATTCGAGGAGGTGAGCGCCTCCGAGTTCCTCGCGTTCAAGGAGACGCTCGTCGGCAAGCGCGACCCCGACGAGCCGGTGCTCGAGATCGACTTCGGACCCTTCGGTCGCGAGTTTCCGAAGCTCAGCGAGTCCCGATCGATCGGCAACGGACTGTCTTACTTGAACCGCCAGCTCTCGAATTCTCTCTTCGATCCCGACGGCGACGGCAAGGCGCGCCTCTTGATGTTCCTCGCGCTCCACTCCATGGAAGGAAGGACGCTCCTCTTGCACACGGCTCTGCCCGAGCCGGCGCTGCGCGAAGCTCTGCGCGAGGCGCTCGAGCTCCTCGCACCCTGTGATCCCGACGAGCCCTGGAGCCGGGTCGCCGAGCCGCTCTCACGACTCGGATTCGCCCCGGGCTGGGGCGACTCCGTGGCCCGCGTGGCCGAGACGATCAGCCTCCTCGTCGACCTGCTCGAAGCCCCCTCGCCGGGCACGCTCGAATCCTTTCTCGCACGGATTCCGATGATCTCGCGGATCGTGGTCGTGTCGCCGCACGGCTTTTTCGCGCAGGATGGCGTTCTGGGGATGCCCGACACGGGCGGACAGGTCGTCTACATCCTCGATCAGGTCCGCGCGCTCGAGACGGAGATGCGCGAGCGCCTCGCGCGTCAAGGCGTCGATGTCGAGCCACGCATCCTCATCGTCACGCGACTGATTCCGGAAGCGCTCGGCACGACCTGCGATCGTCGACTCGAGAAGGTGAACGGCTGCGCGTCGACGTGGATCCTCCGCGTTCCTTTCCGCACGGCGGCAGGCGAGGTCGTGAGGCCCTGGATCTCGCGCTTCGAGGTCTGGCCATACCTGGAGCGTTTCGCTCGCGACGTCGAGCGGGAGTTCCGCTCCGAGCTCGGCGGGCAGCCGGACCTCATCATCGGCAACTATTCCGACGGCAACCTCGTCGCATCTCTCCTCTCGCGCCGGCTCGGCGTCACCCAGTGCAACATCGCTCACGCGCTCGAGAAGACGAAGTATCTCCTCTCCGCCCTCTACTGGAAGGAGAACGAGCCGCGGTATCACTTCTCGTGTCAGTACACCGCGGACCTCATCGCCATGAACTCGGCCGACTTCATCGTCACGAGCACGTTCCAGGAGATCGCCGGAACTGACCTCTCGATCGGTCAGTACGAGAGCTATCAGGCCTTCACGATGCCCGGGCTCTACCGCGTCGTGTCTGGCATCGACGCTTTCGACGCGCGCTTCAACATCGTCTCTCCGGGCGCGGACAGCGAAGTCTATTTCGCCTACTCGGAGACCGGGAGGCGGCACACGGCGCTGGCGCCGCGCATCGCCGAGCTCCTCTTCGGAGGGCTGGAAAGCGTGCCGTCGCGCGGCGTGCTGTCGGATCAGGAGAAGCCGATCGTCTTTTCGATCGCGCGCCTGGATCGGATCAAGAACCTCTCCGGGCTCGTTCGCTGGTTCGGGGAATCCGAGCGCCTGCGCCGGGTCGCGAACCTCGTCATCGTGGGCGGGCACGTCTCATCCTCGGACTCGTCGGACCGGGAGGAGATCGAGGAGATCGACCGTGTCCACGAGCTGATGAACCGCCACGGACTCGACGGCCAGCTGCGGTGGATCGGCGCACGGCTCGATCGGAACCTGTCGGGTGAGCTCTACCGCGTCATCGCGGATCGCGGAGGCGTGTTCGTCCAGCCGGCCCTTTTCGAGGCATTTGGCCTGACCGTCATCGAGGCGATGGCTTCCGGATTGCCGACCTTCGCGACGCGCTACGGAGGGCCGCTCGAGATCATCGAAGCGGGTCGCTCCGGCTTCCACATCGACCCGAACGACGGAGCCGCGAGCGCGAACGCGATCGCGGGCTTCCTCGAGGTCTGCGCCACGAATCCCGCGGAATGGAAGCGCCTCTCGGCGGGGGCGCTCCTACGCGTCGAGACCCGCTACACATGGCGGCGCTACGCCGAACGGATGATGACGCTGGCACGCATCTACGGTTTCTGGAAGTACCTCAGCCGGCTCGAGCGGGAGGAGACCGACCGCTATCTGAAGATGTTCTACCAGCTCCAGTTTCGGCCTCTCGCGGCGACGATCGGCGAGCCGGAGGAGGGAAAATCTGTCATGAGGTGAGCCGCAGCGCGACGAGTGAAGGTATTGAGACAATGACCGGTCTCATGAAGGAATCGCTTCGATCCGAAATCAGGCGCCCATGAAAGACGGCGCAAAGAATCCGTGGAGCCGCGGAAGTCTTCGCCCGTGGACCGGAGCTCTGCGAGCCCTTGCCGGCAATGCGATGAGCCATCGCCTGGGCGACGAGGCGGCTCGAATCGCGTATTACTCGTTCCTCTCGTTCTTCCCGGCCCTCCTCGTCGTCCTCGCCGCGACCGGCGTCCTCGGCGGTGACCGGGCGTTCTCGTGGATCGTAGCCGGGTTTCGGACCGTGCTTCCTGGAGTGGCCTCGAGCACCCTCGAGCGCTTCTCCGCCTCGGTCGTCAGCGCGCCGCGCCCCGGTCTCATTTCGGGCGGCGCCGTCGTGTTGATCTGGTCGGCTTCGAACGCCTTCGGCGCCATGGCATTGGCGTTGAACACGACGTTCGGTGCCGAGTCCCGCCGACGTTGGTGGCGACGCCAGCTCCTCAGCATCGTGGTCGTGGTCGCGGGTACCGCGGGGCTGGTCATCGTCGCCGCCGCGCAGCTGGCCGGACCGGAGCTGTTCCGGGCGTTGGGGGCGGTCGCGATCGGGCGGCTGCTGCGCTGGCCCGCCGTGCTCCTGGCCTTGACGATCCTGCTCTCGCTGCTCTATGCGGTCCTGCCGAATCTGAGCTGGCCACGCCCCTGGCGCGCCCTTCTCGCCGGAGCGGCCGCCGGAGCGGTGCTCTGGGTATCCGTCACTTCTCTCTTCCGGCACGTGCTGCGATTCACCGGTGGCTATGGAAGCGTCTATGGTGTCGTGAGCGGGGTCGTGGCGCTCGAAGTCTGGCTCTACCTCACGGCGCTCGCCGTGCTGATCGGGGCGGAGGTCGCCGCGCTTCTGGAACGGCAGGCGAGCTCTCGAGGCGAGCCGTCGTCACCCGCGCAGAAACGCTTCGTCCCCGGTCCTGATGTGGAGGTCCCGCTGGGGGAACGGGATCTCGATTCCGCTCTCCCGGAACGCTCCGCAGATCGCGAAGTTCAGGTCGCTGCGAAGGATGTTCGGCCGGTCGGTGTAGCTGTTCGTCCAGACCCGGAGCGTGAAATTCATCGCGCTGTCGCCGAAGCCGTCGAAGAGAACGTCTGACGCCGGTTCGTTCAAGATCCCCGCGTTCTCTCGCGCGACCCGAAGGAGCACCTCGCGCACCCGTTCGGGGTCGGAGGCGTAGGAGACGCCCACGGGCACTTTGAAGCGGACGATACGGTCGCTGTAGCTCCAGTTGACGACGGTCGACGTGATGAAGCTGGAGTTCGGGACGATCATGGCGATGTTGTCGTTCGTGACGATCGTGGTGGCGCGCGGAGCGATTTTCACGACGTCGCCGTTCACCCCCCCGACTTCGATCCGGTCGCCCACCTTGATGGGCCGCTCCACGAGGAGAATCAGCCCGCTCACGAAGTTGCTCGTGACCTGCTGGAGCCCGAAGCCGATTCCGACGCCGAGCGAGCCGGCCACGATCGTCACGACATCCATCCGGATGCCGACCTCGGCCAGGATCACGAGGAGCCCGAGGACGATCACACAGTAGCGGACGATCGATCCGATCGCGTACCGAACCCCGGCGTCGGCGTTCGTGCGGAGGAGCGCCCCGTCGGTGATCCAAACCCGGAGCCTTCCGGCCACCCAGAAGAGCGCGCCGACGGCGAGGACGAGCAGGATCAGGTGTCCGAGCGTGAACGTCGTCGCGCCCAGCTTGAAGAGCGGCGTCTCGAGCATCAGATGACGAGCGCCTCGGACTCCGCTGGGCGGGCCTCGCCGGAGCGCACGAGGGCGAAACGGGTACACAGCGGGCCGAACATCTCGTAGACGACGACCGAGGCCAGAACGATGGCCGTCACGGTAGGCGCGAACGTTCCGAAGCGGCGCTGCGTGGTGATGACCAGCCCGATGGCGAGTCCCGCCTGGGCCAGGAGGCCCATGCCCAGGAACTTTCGCACGGAGAGCCCGAGCCCCAGAAAGCGAGCGCCCAGACGTGCCCCAA
>JBDSFL010000603.1:0-3034 GCA_039919545.1 Thermoanaerobaculia bacterium
AGCGCGTCCGCGATCGTCCGCGGGACCGGGATGGTGACCGGCTCGCCTTTTTCCAGCGAACGCCTCATGTCGTCGCCGGCCTCGGGCTCGACGCCGTAGATCTTCACGTCCGGGGTGAGGCCGCGAGCGGCGACGGCGATTCCCGAGAGGAGGCCGCCCCCGCCGCACGGCGAGACGAGGACGTCCAGGGGGCCCGCGACTTCCAGCAGCTCGAGCGCCAGCGTTCCCTGCCCGGCGATCACCGCATCGTCGTCGAAGGGCGGCACGAGGAGCGCGCCGTCTTCCGCGACGATCCGGGCGGCGATCTCCTCGCGGCTCTCGGTGGCGCGGTCATAGAGCACCACGCGCGCGCCATAGCCGCGCGTGGCGGCAATCTTCAGGGCGGGGGCGTCGCTCGGCATCACGATCGTGGCGCGGGTGCCCAGCTCGTGCGCGGCAAGCGCCACGGCCTGCGCGTGGTTCCCCGACGAGAAGGCGACCACGCCATGTCTCCGCTCCTCCACGGAGAGCAGCGTCATTCTGGAGAAGGCGCCTCGCACCTTGAACGCGCCGATTCGCTGAAAGATCTCGCACTTGAAAAAGAGCTGGGCGCCGAGCTGCTGATCGAGGCGGCGCGAGGTGAGCACCGGGGTGCGATGCACGTGCCCCAGGATCCGCAGCGCAGCAGCCTGCACATCGGAGAAAGAGACGGACAAGCTCTCGGGCGCGCAGACGCTCACGAAGCCGCCTCCAGGGTCGACTCGTTCTCTGCCCGGCGCATCCTCTCGCGAGGCGCGTCGACCACCCCGCACAGGCGATCCGCTTCCTCGGTGACGGCGTCGATGGCCGCGGCCACGCGGCTCACGTACTGCTCCTGGGATTCATCGTTCTCCTTTTCGACCGGCGGACCGAACACCACGGCGCAGCGCGAGAACGGCAGCGGAACGAGGAAGCGGTCCCACGAGTTCAGAAACAGCGGCCGGCTGGAGGAGGTGCCCACCGGCAGGATCGCGGCGTCGAGCTCGGCCGCGAGGCGCTGGACTCCCGACTTCACCTTGCGGGCGGGGCCCCGCGGACCGTCCGGCGTGAGAGCGGCCCAGGCCGAGGTTCCGTGCAGCACGTCGCGCATCTCTTTCAAGGCCTGCCCGCCTCCGCGCGAGCTCGAGCCGCGCACGACGCGGAAGCCCCAGAAGCGCAGGAAGCCGGCGATCACATCGCCGTCGGCGCTCTGCGACGCCATGGTGACCGCGCCGTGGAACCCGTGCGTCAGGATCCCGAGCACGAGCCTCTGGTGCCACAGCGCGTGCAGGACAGGTGCGTTGCGCCGTCCCGCCGCCTTCCGGTTCTCCTCGCCCACGAAGCGCACGCGCAGCGTGGGGCGCCAGAGGCAGACCGCCAGGAAGATCAGGAAGCCGAGCACCCGTCCGCGCACATCCAGATTGTCTCAGCAACGATCCCCGCGTCAGCAGGTGAATCAGCCGCGGTCCCAGCCAAGGAAAGTTGGGTATGCTCGCCGCCCGTGCAGCTCATCGCCGATCAGCTCTCCCGATCGTTCGGGGCTCGCCGCATCTTCGGTCCCTTCTCCTTCGCGGTCGGTCCGGGCGAGGTGCTCGGGGTGGCGGGAGCGAACGGCTCCGGCAAGACGACGCTGCTGCGCACCATCGTCGGCCTCCTGCGCCCCAGCTCGGGCTCTGTGCGGGTGGGATCGAACGGCAGTCTCGTGGGCCCGCGAGAGCGCCCTCACGCCTTCGGGTGGGCCGCGCCCGACCTGTCGCTCTATGCCGAGCTCACCGCCGCGGAGAACCTGATGTTCTTCGCCCGGGTGGCCGGTCGCCCGCTGTCGGCGGCCCGCGTCGATGAGCTCCTGCTGGCGCTCGGCCTCGTCCCTCAGCGAATCTCCACCACTCCCATTCGCTATCTCTCCACCGGCCAGCGCCAGCGATTGAAGCTCGGGTTCGCCACCTCGCGCGAGCCCGCGTTCCTCATCCTGGACGAGCCCGGCTCGAACCTCGACGAGCCCGGACGCGGGGTGATCGAGAAGCTCGTGGCCGCTCAGCGCGCTCGCGGCGGCACCGTCATCGCCTCGAACGATTCGCGCGACCTGTCCCTCGCCGACCGGGTGCTCACCCTGTCATGAACGAACCGTCTCTGCTCTCGGGCGCGACCGCCGTCTTCCTCAAGGATGTGAGAAGCGAGTGGCGCACCCGCGTGTCCCTGAGCTCCCTGTGCCTCTTCGCGTTCGCCGTGCTCGTCCTCATCGGCTATGCCGTGGGGCCGGCGCGCCTGAGCCCGGAAGACCGTCCCACGGTCCATTCCGTCCTCCTCTGGATCGTGCTCTTCTTCTCCGCGATGACCGGCCTCGCCCGCGCCTTCGTGAAGGAGGAGGAAGTGGGCACCGCCGATGCCCTGCGGCTCACGGCGCAGCCGGCCGCCATCCTGCTCGGCAAGCTGATGGCGAACTTCGTCCTGCTCACGGCCGTGACGGCGTTCGTGGTCCCGCTCTTCCTGGGGATGATGAGCTTCGAGATCAAGAACGTCTGGCTCTTTCTGGTCCTCCTCCTCTTCGGGATCTTCGGCCTGGCCTCCGCTTCCACCTTCGTGGCGGCCATCGTGGCCAAGGCGTCGGCCAAGGGCACGCTCTTCGCCGTGCTGGCCACCCCCCTCCTCCTCCCCCCGCTGGTCGCGGCCGTGTCGGGGACGCAGATCGCCGCCACCCACGCGGAGTTCTCGGCCGGTTTCGACCTCTTGAGGCTCCTTCTTTCCTACGACGGCGTCGTCACGACGGCCGCCTTCCTCCTGTTCGACACCGTCTTCCGGGAATGAAGCGTTTGCGGCGAATGAAGCATCTGTATCAGAGGCAACGACGGTCGGCAGAGGCGTTTAGGGCCTAGAATCAAAACCTCGATGAAGTGGCTCGGAACTCTCTCGAAGGTTCTTCTCGGGCTCGTGATGCTCCCGATCCTCTGGGGGGCGTTCCTGTATGCGCGTCCCGCCGAGAATTTCGTCGGCGAGTCTTCCCGCATCGTCTTCTTCCACGTGCCGATGTCCTGGATCG
>JBDSFL010000673.1:0-5940 GCA_039919545.1 Thermoanaerobaculia bacterium
ACACCCTACTCGCTCGTGCACGCCGAGAACATCCTCGCCGCCACGCGTGCGGGCGCCATCGTCGCCCCGCCCGTGCCGGCGTTCTATGCCGCACGGACGGCGGACGAGCTGCTCGACGCATACCTGATGCGCGTCGCGGATCTGCTCGACGTCCCGATCGCCACCGCGGACTTCCGCTGGAAAGGAAATTCATGAGCGACACCACGCGCGTGGGGGCCCGGTGCGTGCTCCTGATCGACTCCGATCCCTGGCGGCGCGAGAGCCTGAAGAAATTTCTCCTGGAGCACAAGTTCCGGGTTGCGACCGAAGAGGAGCCGGAGCTGCTCCCCGAGATCATTCTCCTGAATCTCTGCGAGCGCGCGGGTGAGGTGAAGATCCGCGTGGAGCGCCTGCGCACGGGCCTGCCCGACGCCAAGATCGTGGCCTTCGTGCGCGAGGTGGACTCGCACACCGTCTTCCCGTGCCTCCTGCTCGGGGTGAAGGGAATCCTCGCGTACGACGCGACCCC
This sequence comes from Thermoanaerobaculia bacterium, assembly GCA_039919545.1. Lineage (GTDB taxonomy): Bacteria > Acidobacteriota > Thermoanaerobaculia > UBA5066 > UBA5066 > JBDSFL01. The sequence continues at coordinate 509 of JBDSFL010000673.1, forward strand.
CGAGGAGATCCTGGCGGCGATGAGCTGCGTCGCCTCCGGCTCGATCTGGTCGCCGCGCGCGGTGCTCTCGCAATGGATCGACCGCATCGCCACGCTCGGCCTCACGGAGGCGACCGATCGCGCCTTCACCCCGTCCGAGCACCGCGTGCTGGGCGGCGTGCGGGACGAGCTGTCGAACAAGGAGATCGCCCGGCAGCTGGGTATCACCGAGGCGACCGTGAAGTTCCACGTGGGCAAGCTCCTGCGCAAGACGGGCACGAAGGACCGGCGCGACCTCGCGCGCTTCGTGAGGGAGACCGTGCCCGCGACCGACAAACGCCTGTCGATGCGCGACTGAGGCGCGCGCCATCGCGGCGCGCGTGAGAAAAACTCGCGCGGAAGCCGCGCGAGCGAGACCCACGCTCGCCCGGAGTCCAGGATCTTCCGCCCGAGGTCGAGCGATCCGCTCGCCCATTTGCTTGCCCAAGCTCGCCCCGCGGAGCGTTTACATCCACGCGGCCCGGCCCCATCTTGAATGCGGTTCCGGAAGCGACTCCTCTCGACTCCGGGACCCTCACTCCTCCGCACGAGGCGGTCACGCGGGCCGGCGTGACCGCCTCGATTCTTTTTTCCGTAGACTCCTCCCGGATGCCGAACGGGACCGTCCCCGCAGCCTCGTCCATCTCCGTCGCGCCGCTGCGCGCCACGCTGCAGATGATCAAGTTCTCGCACACGCTCTTCGCGCTCCCCTTCGCGCTCCTCGCGGCTTTCCTCGCCGCGCGCGGCGTGCCGCGCTGGGAGACGCTCGTCTTCATCCTCCTGGCCATGGTGGGCGCGCGCTCGGCGGCGATGTCCTTCAACCGCATCGCGGACCGTGATGTCGATGCGCTCAACCCCCGCACGGCGAGCCGCGAGATCCCGAGCGGCGCCGTGTCGGTGGGCTGGGCGTCCCTCTTCTGCCTCCTCTCGGGCGCGCTCTTCGTTTTCTCGGCCTCGCGCCTGAACCGGCTCTGCCTGCTGCTTTCGCCGGTCGCCCTGGCCCTGGTGCTCGGCTATTCCTTGACGAAGCGCTTCACGTCGCTCTCGCATCTCGTGCTCGGGCTCTCGCTCGCCATCGCCCCCGTGGGCGCCTGGCTGGCGGTGCGCGGCAGCTTCGCGCTCCTGCCGGTGCTGCTCGGGCTCGCCGTCCTCTTCTGGGTCGCGGGCTTCGACATCATCTACAGCCTGCAGGACGAGGCCTTCGACCGGGAGCACGGGCTGCGCTCGCTGCCAGCACGGCTCGGCGCGCGCCGGGCTCTCCGGGTCTCTCGACTGTTTCACGCGGTCACGTTCGCGCTGCTGCTCGCCGTCGCCTTCCGCGCGCACGGCGGCCCGATCTTCTTCGCGGGAGTGATCGCGGCGGGAATCTTCCTCGTCCGCCAGCACACGCTCGTCTCCCCGACCGATCTTTCGCGCGTGGATGCCGCCTTCTTCACGGCCAACGGCTGGCTCTCGGTGATCGTTCTCGTCGCGGGCGTGGTCGATCTCTTCGTCCCGCTTCGCTGAGCGTCGAGAATTGCGCGGGAAATGAGCGCGCTTCCGCGATAATCTGCGGCATCTTGGGCGCTCCCACCCCGCAGCAATTTCCGCTCCGGCACATCGCCGTCGAGGGACCGATCGGCGTCGGCAAGACCTCGCTGGTCGAGCTTCTGGCGCGCCGCTTCTCGGGCACACAGGTGCTCGAGGACGTGAGCAACCCGTTCCTGTCGGATTTCTATGCGGGCAAGAAGGGGGCGGCGTTCAAGGCGCAGATGTTCTTCCTGCTCTCTCGCTACCAGCAGCAGCAGGAGATCGCCCAGATCGATCTCTTCAAGAACCTCGTCATCGCCGACTACACGTTCGCCAAGGACAAGGTGTTCGCGAACCTCACGCTCAACGACGCCGAGATGGTCATCTACGACAAGATGTACACGGCGCTCGCCGAGTCGGTGCCGCGGCCCGATCTCGTGGTGCATCTCACCGCTTCCGTCGAGACTTGCCTGTCGCGCATCAAGAAGCGCGGGCGCACCTACGAGCGCGCCATCGCCCCCGATTACCTCAAGAGCCTGGCGGAGGCATACAATTACTTCTTCTACCACTACCGGGAGAGCCCGCTCCTGGTGGTGGAAACGAACGAGATCGATTTCGTGGCGCGAAAGGGGGACCTCGAAGACCTGATCCAGCAGATCACACGCCCCTTTCGGGGCACGCAGATTTACGTGCCGCGCGGATCCGGAAAATGAGGACCGCGACGGTCAGACCGGAAGGCGCCAGCCGGCGCGAAACCGAGGCGAGCGGCAGATCCGGAGCGGCAGCGGCCGACAGGACACCGACTCTCAACCTCGAGCGACGCGGACGGAAAGGCGAAGGACGAACGGCTCGGAACGCAGCGTCACGATGAACAGTCGACGCTTCGTACCGGACGCGCGCCCGAGCGAAAGCGCCTCCCACAGGGAGGTTTTTTCATGTCTCAGCTCAAGGAAACCGCGAAGGACCCGTTCAAGGAAACCCCGCTCACCGTCCCCGCCGTCACGGCGCTGAAGGGGCGAAGGAAGATCTCGGCGCTGACGGCGTATGACGCGCCCACGGCCCGGCTGCTCGACGCCGCGGGAATCGACATCCTGCTCGTGGGCGACTCGGTCGAGATGGTCGTCTACGGCGCCCGCGACACTCTCGGCGCCACGCTGGACCGGATGGTCGGTCACGCCCGCGCCGTCACCGGCGCCGTGAAGCGCGCGCTCGTGGTGGGCGACATGCCCTATCTCACCTATCACACGACCCCCGAAGACGCGGTGCGCAATGCGGCCCGCTTCGTCGTGGAGGGGGGCTGCAAGGCCGTGAAGCTGGAAGGGGGCGCGCAGAGGCTTTCGATGGTGGCCGCGCTCCTGAACGCCGAGATCCCGGTCATGGGGCATCTCGGGCTCACGCCGCAGTCGGTGAATGCGCTCGGCGGCTATCGCGTGCAGGGGAAGCGTCCGGCCGAGGCCGACCGCATCGTGGAAGACGCGCAGCGGCTGGCCGACGCGGGCGTCTTCGCGCTCGTGCTCGAATGCGTGCCGGTGGATCTCGCCGCCCGCATCACCGAGGCCGTCGGGGTGCCGACGATCGGTATCGGGGCGGGGGCTGCGTGCGACGGACAGATCCTCGTCGTCAACGACATGCTCGGCCTGCAGGCGCCCGGCACGCGCACCCCGAAATTCGTGCGCCGCTACGCGGACCTCGGGCCGGCGATCTCGGACGCGGTGTCGCGCTACATCGCGGACGTCGAGGCCGGAAGCTTTCCGGCGGAGGCCGAGTCGTACGTGGTGGAAGAGGGCGCGCCCGCGCCGCCGCTGCGTCTCTATGGCTGATGGGGTGATGGCTGACCAGGTTGATCGAAGAAGAAGGTGAATGACGTGGGTGATGGGTCTGGTCCGAATGCTTGATTCCACGGCCGGCGCCGTTTCGAAAAACGATTCTCTCCGCAGCGTCACGACGGCTTCGGACCTCTGGGCGGCGTTGGCCGCCTGGAGGTCCACGGGCCTTCGCATCGGCTTCGTCCCCACGATGGGGGCGCTGCACGCCGGGCACCTCGCGCTGGTGGGCACAGCCCGCTCGCGCACGGACCGCGTGGTCGTGTCGATCTTCGTCAACCCGAAGCAGTTCGGTCCTGCCGAAGACTTCGAGCGCTACCCGCGCGACCTCGCCGCCGATCGCGCGCGCCTGGAGGAGGCGGGGGCGGACCTGCTCTTCGCCCCGACCGTCGACGAGATGTATCCGCCCGGCTTCGCGACCTCCGTGCACGTGGCGGGCGTGTCCGAGGGGATGGAGGGGGCTCGCCGCCCCGGGCACTTCGACGGCGTGGCGACGGTCGTTGCGCGGCTCTTCGGCCTCGTGCGTCCCGATGTCTCGGTGTTCGGCGCCAAGGACGGCCAGCAGGCGGCGGTGATCCGGCGGCTGGCGCGCGATCTGGGCTTTCCGATGGAGGTGATCGTGGCCGAAACCGTGCGCGAGCCGGACGGCCTGGCCATGTCCTCACGGAACGCGTTCCTCACCCCCGCCGAGCGGCTGTGCGCGCCGGGCCTCTTCCGCGCTCTGCTCGCCGCTCGGCTCGTGTACGAGCTGGGGGAGCGCAAGGGGCGATCGATCCTCGGTTTGGCGCGCACAGCCATCGAGGCCGAGCCCGCCTTCAGGCTCGACGCGCTGGACCTGGTGGACGCCGAGTCGATGCAGCCCGTGCAATCGGTGGAGCGCCCGGTCATGCTCGCGGCCGCCGTCTTCCTGGGGAAGACCCGGCTCATCGACAACATCCGCTTCGGCTGAAGGAGCCCTCTCTGAGGCCGCGCCTGAAGCGGGCGCATCAGGGGGAAACCTCTCGCCTTGCGGACGAGTTGAGGTAAAACGGGCGGATGAGCACTCCCGCCGGTCCGAGCCTCTCCGTCCCCGAGACGAGCGTCACGGACGCGCCGCTCACGATCGCCGGGCGCACGTTCAGCTCCCGCCTGGTGCTCGGTACGGGCAAGTACGCGAGCTTCGAGCTGATGCGCGCCTGCCACGCGGCCTCGGGGTGCGACATGGTGACGGTGGCCACCCGGCGCGTGGAGCTGGATCGCCGCAAGGGTTCGCTGCTCGACTTCGTCGACCCCGCACGCCTCTTCCTCCTCCCGAACACGGCCGGCTGCTACTCGGCGGAAGAGGCGATCCGCTACGCACGGCTCGGGCGCGAGGTGGGCCTGTCCAACTGGGTGAAGCTCGAGGTGCTGGGCGACGAGAAGACGCTCTGGCCCGACAACGCCGAGCTGCTGAAAGCCGCGCAGGTGCTGGTGGACGAAGGGTTCATCGTCCTCCCCTACACCTCCGACGATCCGGTGGTTTGCCGGAAGCTCGAGGCGATGGGGTGTGCCGCGGTGATGCCGCTCGGGGCGCCGATCGGCTCGGGGCTGGGCATCCGCAATCCCGACAACCTGGCGCTCATCATCGAGCAGGCGCGCGTGCCTGTGATCATCGATGCCGGGGTGGGGACGGCCTCGGATGCAGCCGTCGCGATGGAGCTCGGGGCGGACGGCGTGCTACTGAACACTGCTGTCGCAGGAGCAAGAGATCCGGTGAGGATGGCTCGCGCGATGAGAGACGCGGTGCGAGCCGGACGCGAGGCGTTCCTGGCGGGGCGGATCGAGAAGAAGCGCTGGGCGACGGCGTCTTCGCCGACGGCGGGAATGCTCGCCTAGCGACGGGAGACGCGGCCGCCGGCCAAGACCGGAGTTCTCGGATCGCCCGCCGGAAGGGATCGGAGTCTTCGGATCGCGTGCTGGAGACGCCGCCGGAAGGGGACCGGAGACTTCGGATCGCTTGCCGGAGACGCCCGTCGGAAGGGGATGCCCTTCCTGGCGAGCGGCGCGGTCTGCCCGCGCCTCTTGTCCGGAGATGCCCTGTCCGTGTTGGCTGCCTGACGGTCT
>JBDSFL010000020.1:0-3063 GCA_039919545.1 Thermoanaerobaculia bacterium
GGGCGAGCTGACGCGGCTGCAGATTCCGTTCTTTCGCCCGGTGGGCACCACGCTCGCGCAGCGGCCGATCGGGCGCGCCGCGCTCCTGGCCGTCGAGCTTTGCGCGCGGGATTTTCGTCGCGAGACGTTGCTCGAATTCTTCGATCTTCTCGATTCGCTCGGTGTGCTGAGCGCGCTCGGCGGCTCGAGCTCGGCCTCGCTTGTGCGCACGATCGAGACGCTCGGTTTCGGCGAGGGGCGCGCCCGCTGGCCGGCCATGGTGGCGCGCGCCGAGCGGGCCCTGCGTTCCGGCGCGCACGCGGAGGACGATTCAGACAACGATGCATTCGCGTCCGCGCGGCGGGAGCGTCACCTCGCGCGCCTAGGCCGGCTCCGGCAAGCGATCGAATTCCTCTCGATCACGATTCCGGAGGACCGTCCCGCGAGCTGGCACTCCTGGGGCAGCCGTCTCGGCAAGATGTTCGAGGCGCTGCTCGGGCGGCACGAGGACCATCCTCTGCTGATCGATGCGCTCGCCGAGATCAGCGCCCTCGAGGTCGTCGAGCCTGGCGCGGCGATCACCGGCGCCGAGATCCTGACCGCATTGCAGGAAGTGCTCTCGACGTCGCCGACGAGCGCCGGCCGCTTCGAGAGAGACGGAGTGACGCTCCTCTCCGCCATCGCGGCACGCGGCCTTCGCTTCGACACCGTGATCATTCCGGGCCTCGTGGAGAAGTCTTTCCCGGCATCCGCGCGGCCGGATCCCCTCCTGTCCGACGGCGAACGGCAGGCTCTGGCTCAGCAGGCTCACGTGCGCCTGCCGGCCCGCACCGGCGCGCGTCACGCGGGCGAGGAGCGGTTCCTGTTCACGCTGGCGACCCAGACCGCGGAGAGGCGTCTCGTGCTCACGGCCGCACGCCGCGACGCGACGCGCGACAAGAGCCGCATCCTCTCTCCGTTCCTTCTCGAGGCGATGGAAAAGCTGAAACCTATAATTGAGAATGAGGACCTGACCCCATCCGAGGGGGCCCGGTCCGAGGGGATCTCGTCCGAGGGGATCCGCTCCGAGGAGACTCCCTCCGAGGGGAACCTCTCCGCGGCCGTGCGGCGCACGGTGCTGGGCCGCATGCCTCACGACGGGCCACCGCTCGATGAAGAGGAGCTGCTGCGCCGCGTGCTGGATCGCGAGCCCGCGCGCCGCGCATTCATCGAGGCGAGCGCCAAGCCGCTGGGGCGCGCGTTTCGCCGCGGCCGGGCTCGCGCCATGCCGGCGTTCACGGAATACGAGGGGCTGATCGGCAGGCCCGTGCCATTCCTCACCGACGAGCATCCGGTCTCGGCCACGCGGCTCGAGCGGCTCGCGGGGTGCGCGTACCGCGCGTTCCTCGGCGACGTTCTTCACCTGAACGCGCGGGACGCGTCCGAGGCTCCGCTCTACCCCGACAACTTGAACCTGGGCATCCTCGTCCACGCGGCGCTCACCGAGGCCGCGCGCCTGCTGATCCTGCGCGGCACGTCCTTCGCCGAGCTGCCCGCCGGCGAGGCGGATCTCCTGGCGGCGCGCCTGGCGGCGCGTCATCTCGACGACTGGGCGGCGGCGGGGGGCATCGAGACCTATCCCGTCTTCATGGAGCTGTCGCGCGCGGAGTTCACCGCCATCCTTCAGGCCCTCTTCGCGCACGCCAGGACGCACGCCGCCGGCGCGCTGCCGCTGGCCGGAGCGGAGGTCCGGTTCGGGCCACGCCGATCGGGCAGCAATGTCGACGACGAGGATCCAGAGCTTTCCTTCGACGAGTCCCCCAGCCGCCGGGTCGGCGAGCGCAGCGTCTCGTTCGCGGGGATGATCGATCGCGTGGACCGGGCTCCTGGGCGCGTGCACGTGATCGACTACAAGATCGGCAAGCCTCTTCCTTATCGAATCAAGAACACGCGGAATTACCTGATCGCCGGAGGCGAGCGGTCGCAGCTGGCGATTTACGCGCTGGCCGCCGAGCGGCTCGGCGACGAGCATGGCGGAGACGTCTCCTCTGAGTTCCTGTTCGTGGAACGGACGAAACCGGGCGTCGCGCCCAGGGTCGTCGCGCACACGTTCGACGCCGGGCGGACGAGCCAGGCGGTGAAGAACCTCGATCAGCTGCTCGCCGGCATGCTGGACGTGGCCGCGTTCGGCACGTTCTTCCCGACCACCTCCTCGTTGCGGGTGGAGGACTCGCCGTGCGGAACCTGCGATTTCAACCCCGTGTGCGGCGCGGGACACATGCGGGTGCTCGAGCGGAAGTGGAGCGGCGACCACGCCGCGAACGGCCCGGGCGAGACCATTCGCGAGATGCGGCGGATCCCGTGAGCGGGCCCCGCCGCGTTCGCCTCCGCAACCTTCCGGATCAGCCCGCCCGCAATCTGGCCGAGGGTGCGTTCGATCGCTCGCTGCTCGTCGAGGCGTCGGCGGGCACCGGCAAGACCTCGACGCTGGTCGCGCGCATCGTGAACCTCGTTCTCGACGAGGGAACGCCTCTACCGCGCATCGCCGCGCTCACCTTCACCGAGAAGGCGGCGGCGGAGATGAAGGTCCGGGTGCGCGAGGCGCTCGATGAGGCCGTGGAGAATGCGCACGACGAGCCGCGCCGCACGCGGGCCGTCGAGGCTCTGCGCGATCTCGACGCAGCGGAGATCGCGACCCTGCATGCGTTCTGCTCGCGGCTGCTGCGCGATCGGCCGGTGGAGGCCGAGGTCGACCCCGACTTCTCGGCCCCCGACGAGTCGCTCGGCGACGACCTCCTCGCCGACGCGTTCCAGGGCTGGCTCGCGCGCGAGGCCTCGCTCCCGCAAGGCGCCCTCGTTGACGCGCTCCGGCACGGCGCGTCGCTGGACGCGATCAAGAAACTGGCCGCCGAGGTGTACGGGCAGCGGCTCCTGCTCGGCACGGCGTCGCTGCCAACCGACGGCGTGGGCGAGCTGCGCCGTGAGATCGCGCCCTTGCTCGCCCGGCTGGATTCGATCCTCGCTCTCTTCCCGCTCGGCGCCGCGGACCCCGTCAAACCCGCGGAGCAATTGCGAGCCGCGCGTGCCGAGCTCGAACGCCTCCTC
>JBDSFL010000028.1:0-7815 GCA_039919545.1 Thermoanaerobaculia bacterium
CCGACCGATCCGGACGGTCTCTACCGCGCGCAGCTCGCGAGCGCGCCGGACTTCGGCGCCGCGGCGATCTTGTCCGAGACGACGACGCGCAACCTGGTGACGAGCTATCCCACGCAGCCCGGCACGAACGCCACGCTCTTTTTCCGCATCACGTCGCTCGCGGGCTGCGGCACGCCGGGCGTGCAGTCACCGACGATCGCCGTCAACGTCGCTCCCAATCCTCCTTCGATCATCGTCACCCAGGAGCAGCAGCCCGAGTGGGTCGTCCAGCCTGGCGCGGCCGCGCCGACGGGCACGCTGCGTTTCAAGAACGTGGGCGGAGCGCCGGTGCCGGTGCAGTTCCGGGCCGCGGGAGACTTCTTCACGTTCTCGCCCACGACGGCGGTGCTGCAGGCGGGAGGGGAGGTCACCGTCACCCTCACGGCGCTGCCCGGAACGACCGCGAACCTGGGCACGCTCTCGGGGGGCCTCGCGGCAGAGACGGTGCAGGGTTCGATCGCGGCGAGCGTCGTCCTTTCCGTCACGGATACCTTCGTTTCCGATGGAATCGCCGACGTGAATCAGGACGAGATCCTGCTCCGCCTCCCGAACCTTCAGAGCTTCGCCGCGTCACGCGGGCGCAGGCGCGCTGACCCGCTGCCGACCGTCACCGTGAGCAACAATGGGGGCAGGCCGATCTTCCTCGTTCCGAACATCTCGCCCGGCGGCGCGTGGCTGCGGCTCGATCCGGCCGACTTCGCGGCGCCGCTGGGAGCGGGAGCCACACGCCAGATCCGGCTCACCACCGACTCGTCGCGCATCACCGCGGCCGATTACCCCCTCCCGATCTGGACCGTCTTGACCATCTCCGTGGCCGGCGGCTTCGTCAAGACGCAGGTGAAAATTTTCCTGAGTGATACGCCCGCGGTCCTGCCCGGCCAGGGGCGGGGCTTCCTGCCCTCCGGCACGTCGTCGTTCATCGTGCCGACCGCGGTCCACAAGGAGGGAGCCGGCGGCACCACGTTCACGTCCGATGGCTGGCTGCGCAACCTCAGCCCCGACCCGGTCGCCTTCGAGCTGTTCGTCACTCCGTCGGGACAGGACGGCCAGCTCCAGGCGAGCCGTGTGCAGCAGACGATTCCGGGCTTCGCCACGATCCGCCTGTTCGATTTCGTCCAGGGGCTCTTCGGCACGACGGATCTCGCCGGTCCGGTGGAGCTGCGCTCGAACAACGTGTCGCAGCTCTCGGTGCGCATCAACGCCTCCGGTCTGCCGGGGAATGGCGACATCGCCTCCCGCTACGGGACCGAGATCCCCGTCTACGGTTCGGGCACGGGGACGGGCACCGGATTGCCGCCGCTCGTGCTCACGGGAGTGAAGAGCAACGCGGCCTTCCGGCTGAACTTGATCCTCGCGGAAACGGTCGGCACGCCGGCCAGCGTGTTCGTGAAGCTGTACGACAGCGCGGGCGCGTTGCTCGCGAGCAAGCAGGTGGCGGTGCCGGCCGCGGGGAACACGCAGTTCGCGCTCCTCGACAAGCTCGGGCTCTCGGGCACGGAAGTCGAGGCCGGCTCGCTCTCCATCGAGCCGGCCGGCGGCTCGGGACGCGTGGTGGCCATCGGCACGCTCATCGACAACGCGTCGAGCAGCTTCCAGTCGCTCAGCGGGCGTGCGATCCGGCCCGAGGTGCTGGCCGCCGCCGCGCACGGGCCGCAGGCGCTGCAGCGCCTCGCGCTCGCGCCGATCCCGCGGGTCATCCCGTCCATCGTCCACAGCAAGGGGATCGGCGCCTTCTTCACGACCGAGGTCTCGATCACCAACCCGACGGGTGCGCCCGCGTCGCTGCACCTCGTCTACGACTACTCCGGTTCCGATCCCGCGGGCAGCCCGATCTCCGGCAGCGCCACGGCCGACATCGTCCTCGGCGCGCGGGCCTCGCTCGTGGCGAGCAAGAGCCGAGACGCCATCGTGAATCTCTTCGGCCTGCCTGCCGGATCGAACACGGCAGGTCCGATGCGCATCGAGGGCGCGGGTGTGAACCAGGTGGCGGCGCGGGCGACGGTGACCACGCCCGTGGATCTCGCCGATCAGTCGAAGGGGCTCAAGGGTTCGGAGTTCCAGAGCTTCAGCGCGCAGTCGCCCGAGGCCGTCGGCCTGATTCGCACGCCGGTCGCGAGCTATCCCGGCATCCAGAAGTATCCCGGCATCCGCACGAACCTCATCCTCGCGGAAGTGGCGGGGCAGGCCGCGACCGTGCGCCTGCGCATCGTGGACGGGACCTCCGGCGGCGTGCTGGCGCAAGTGGACAAGTCGCTCGCGCCGTATCAGAGGGTCCAGATCAACGACCTCTGGAACGGCAGCGGCGGCTTCGACATGGGCAGCGCGTCGTTCGACCGCATCGCGATCTCGCTCGAGCCCGTGGGCACCGGCCAGGGCTCGGTCGTGGGCGCGCTCGCGATCATCGACAACCTCACGAACAGCTCGAGAATTCTGACGCTGGCGCCGCCGGGGGTGCCGCAGCCTTCCTGGATCGGCTTCTAGCGGCACACGCGATGAGGGCCCGCTAGCGGCGTTGTCGTTCGGTAGCCTGCGGCGCGTGCGATAAGGGCCCGCTAGCGGCGTTGTCGTTCGGTCGGCCGTGCTCGACGGGGCGCCGCCCCGCCTGCGCTGCCTCCCTCCTCCGCCTTGCTATCGAACCCTTCTCGCGCGCGCCGGGCCTCGACTCGTGTTCGGAACCCGGAGAGGGATCGGATTGGGATTGAGATCGGATTTGGAATGATGGTTAGGACTTGATTCCTACCGTGACCAGGATTGCCGACGTGAGTTTTTGGAGATCGGCTGGCGCGAGCGAGACGAGGAAGCCTCTTTTGCCTCCGTTCACGTAGATCTCGTCCAGGAGGGACGCTGTTTCCTCGAGATGAGTGGGGAGCTTGGTCCGTGTGCCGAAGGGGCTGACTCCGCCGGGCACGTAGCCTGTGATGCGCTCGACGGCTGCTTCGCTTGCCGGCGCCACGGCTTTCACTTTCAGGTGTCTGGCGAGCTGCTTCGTCGAGACCTCGTGATCGCCGTGCATGACGACGATGAGGGGCGTTTTTTTTCCTGAGTCTTGCTGTGCTTCCATCACGAGGGTTTTCAGGATGTGGAACTCGGGGACTCCGAGCGCCGCGGCTGCCGTGCCCGTGCCTCCGCGTTCGACGTACTTGTAGAGATGCGGCGTGAAGGCGACGCCCGATGCCAGCAGCACGCGCATCGCGGCGGTCATCGGGAGGTCGGTAGGTTTCAGAGGCCCCAGAGTGCCAGCTCGTCGATCAGCGCGGCGACGCGCGGGTGGCGCGTCATCTCCTCGTAGAGCCAGCCGTGATCTTCCTGCACGGCGGTGAGCCCTTCGCGCGCCGCTTCGGCATCTCGGTTGGCCGCGGCGAGCCTCACACGGGCCAGGGCGTCTCTGGCCGGACCCTCGGCCCGGTCGCCCAGGGTGCTCGAGAGGTGGTCGAAGGCCTCGTGGACGCGGGCTTCGTGGCCGTCGTCGAGACGTTCTCCGGGAGGTTTCTCGTCCATGGTGATCCTCCTCGGAATCAGGGTAGCACCGGCGGACGGGATCCTCCGGCTAACCGCCGCCCTTACCCGGCGTCTAATTGTGCGGATGGACGGAAGCGACGACGAGGCCCTCGTCGCCAGGGCCAGAGAGGGCGACCGAGAGGCCTTCCGGCAGCTGGTGGAACGACATAGCCGGAATGTGTTCCGTCTCGCCTATCGACTGATGGGGAATGAGGAAGATGCCGAAGACGTGGTCCAGGAGAGCTTCTTGAAAGCCTATCGGAGCCTGTCGCGCTTCGAGGGGAAGTCGATGTTCGGCAGCTGGCTCTTCCGCATCACGACCAACTGCGCGCTCGACGCCCTCCGGCGGAAGAAGCCGCTCGAGAGCAAGAGCCTCCCTCTTCCAGACCCTGATTCCGCTCGCGAGCTCGTTTCTCATAGTCCCTCGCCCGAGCGCGACGTCACAGGAAAACAGATGGCGCGCCGCGTGAGCGGGGCGATGGAGCGTCTCTCCCAGAGCGAGCGTACCGCGTTCGTCCTCCGCCACCTCGAAGGCCGCCCCATCGCCGAAATCGCCCAGACTCTCGGCATTCGCGCGGGCGCCACGAAGAACACCATCTTCCGCGCGGTGGCCAAGCTTCGCGCGGAGCTGGGCGCGCTGTCGAACCCGCACGCCCTTGGAACAGATCGCCCATGAACGAACATCTCACCGACCCGGAGCTGCTCGAGCATCACCACGAAGGGGGGCGACGCTCCACGAGTCATCTCGAGGCGTGCACCTCCTGTCGCGCACGGCTCGAGGCCCTCGACGCGTTCCTGCAGGCGGTCACCCTCGCGCGGGACGACGTCCCCGAGCGAGGCGACGCCTATGGCCGGGACGTGTGGCGCCGCATCGCTCCGCGCCTCGAAGAACCGCCGAAGGCGTTCTCGCGCGTGGGCGATGTCCTGCGCGAGTTCTTCGCGCCGCGCACCCTGATGCTGGCCGGCGGCGTCGCTGCGCTCGTGGTGGTGGCATTTTTGGCGGGCCGGGTCTCACGTGTGCCGGAGCCGATGGCGATTTCCGCGGAGGCCCGTGAGCGAATTCTCCGGGCTGCCGTGGGCGAGCACCTGCAGCGGACGCAGCGCGTGCTGCTCGAGCTCTCGAATTCGGGCGGCCAGTCGCTGCCGAGCGCGCCAGCGCGCGCCGAGGAGCTGGTGGGCGAGAGCCGCCTCTATCGCCAGACGGCGCTCCAGAACGGCGACGCGGCGATGGCGTCGCTGCTCGACGACCTCGAGCGTCTCCTCCTGGAGATCGCCCATGCCCAGACGCCCCTGTCCGCCGAGGAGCGCGATGCCTTCCGCCTCCGCATCGAGAAGAACGGCGTGCTCTTCAAGAGCCGCATCCTGGGCTCCCGCATCGAGCGGGCGCCCGCGCCCCGACCCCTACCCGACCGTACCTAAGGAGAATCCGATGGCTACCCGACGCTTTCTTTCCGTGCTCCTCGCTTCCTCTCTCGCGCTCTCGGCCGCCCGGCCGGCCGGCGCCGCCGCGTTCCTGACTCTCGACGCGCTGGATGGTCCGGAGGATCCCGCCGAGCAGGCGTCCGCCGGCGCCGCGCGCCAGGACGAGCTCTACGAGAAGGGGACCTCCGAGCTCGATGCGGGGCGCTGGGACAAGGCCGAGCAGGCTTTCTCCGAGGCCGCGCGCCTCGAAGGGAAACGCATCGACGCCGCGCTCTACTGGCGTGCGTACGCGGAGAGCCGCCTCGGCAAGCGGTCCGAGGCCTCGGCCACGCTGGCGGAGCTGAAGCGCCGCTTTCCGAAGAGCCGCTGGCTGAAGGATGCCGCGGCGCTGGATGTGGAGATGGGGCATGGCCGCGGGAAGTCGGCGGTGGCTGCCGAGGGGTCCTCCGACGACGAGCTGAAGCTCATCGCGATCAATGGGATCATGGGGAGCGATCCCGAGCGCGCCGTGCCGCTGCTCGAGAAGGTTCTCGCGGGCAAGTCGTCCCCCGAGATCAAGGAGCGCGCGCTGTTCGTGCTCTCGCAGAGCGGGTCTCCACGAGCCCTCACCCTCGTGGCCGAGATCGCCCGCGGACGGAGGAACCCGGAGCTGCAGGACCGGGCGCTACAGGTGATCGGGATCTCCGGCGGCAAGGACTCGGTGCGGCTGCTCGGCGAGATCTATGCGTCGACGCCGAATCCGGAGGTCAAGGAGCGAATTCTCCAGAGCTACATGGTGGCGGGAGAGAAGGGGCCGATTCTCGCCGCGGCGAAAGGGGAGAAGAGCGCCGAGCTCCGGGCCGCCGCCGCGCATCTGCTGGGTGCGATGGGCGCCATCGACGAGCTCTGGCAGCTGTACCTGGCCGAGCCCTCGATCGACGTGAAGGACTCGATCCTGAACGGCTTCGCCATCGCGGGAGCCGCAGACCGGCTGGCCCAGATCGCCAAAACCGAGAAGAGCCGCGAGCTGCGCAGCCAGGCGATTCAGAAGCTCGGGATCATCTCCGGCACCGACGCCACGCTCGTCTCGATCTACAAGAGCGAGAAGGATCCCGAGGTGCGCGATGCCGCCCTCCAGGGGCTCTTCATCCTCGGGAACGCGCGGGCGCTGATCGAGCTGGCGCGTACGGAGAAGGACCGCCAGCAGAGGGCCGAGATCGTGCAGAAGCTCTCCGTGATGGACACGAAGGAATCGGCCGAGTACATGCTCGAGATCCTGAGCAAGTGAGGACGTGATGAAGAGAGGCGCTTTTCCCGCCCGGCTCGACGACGCCCTGATCGTCACGGCGATGCTCGTCGCAGCCCTGCTCGTGACGGCGACGACCGCTTCCGCGCAGCCGTCGCGCCTCATCCATGCGCAGGTCACCACCCACGCACTGACGCCGGGTGCGCTGGGGCACGAGCTGGCGCCCTCGCCGGCTCGCGAGCCGCACTGGCTCGCCTATGCGGTTCCCGCGGTCTCGAAGGGGCACGTCTGCTGTTTCGAGAATCTCAATGGCAAGGGAGACAGCGAGCTGCGCAACAGCGGCTGCCGGCTCGAGAGCGAGGGCTCGTTCACGTTCGGATCCGGTGCCGACCGTACGCTGACGAACGCGATGCTCGACGGACGCTCGCAGCTGCTCGTTTTCTACCGGATGGAAAAGGGAGCCCTCACGAACGTGCGCGTCTTCTCCGGCGATTGCGGGATCGATGCGGAGGGGCGCCCGGTCACGTGGCTCACCGGAGTCACGCCGGAGGAGAGCGTGACGTTTCTCGGCGGGCTCGTCACGGCGCCGGCGCACCGCGCAAGGAAGGCGCTGGTCAAGCGGCGCGGCGGGCACAAGGACGAGGTGCCGGCCGGCTTCGACGACGACGGGCCAGGCGAGCACGCGCTCACCGCGCTCGCGCTGCACGCGGGTCCCGCGGCCCAGAAAGCGCTCGAGGGCTTCATCGGCAAGGGACAGCCGCAGGCGCTCCGCGCGAAGGCGGCGTTCTGGATCGGCAACGAGCGGGGCCGCGAGGGCTTCGAGGCATTGAAGAGGATCGTGCCGGAAGATGAAAGCGCCGCGTTCCGCCAGGAGGCCACCTTCGCGATCTCGCAGTGCGAGGTGCCCGAGGCGACCGACCTGCTGCTGCGCATGGCCAAGCGCGATCCGGAAGGGGACGTGCGCGGCCAGGCGCTCTTCTGGCTCGCCCAGAAGGCGGGGAAGAAGGCGGCGGACGGCATCGTCGACGCCATCCACGACGATCCGGACGTCGACGTGAAGGAAAAGGCCGTCTTCGCGCTGACGCAGCTGCCCGACGGTCAGGGCGTGCCGGAGCTCATTCGTCTGGCACGTACGCACCGCACGCCCGAGGTGCGCGAGAAGGCGCTCTTCTGGCTCGGGCAGTCGGGCGATCCGCGCGCGCTCGAGTTCATCGAGGAGATCCTGACGAAGTAGGCGCGCGCGGAGCGCAGGCACAGCCCGGCCGCGAGGGCCGGGCCGGGTGGTCCGACTACGAACCGAGCTCGGCCATCCGCACGATCAGATCCACGACGCGGTTGGAATAGCCCCACTCGTTGTCGTACCAGGCGACGACTTTCAGGTATCCGTCTCCTGCCGTCTTGGTGGAGAGCGCATCGAAAACCGACGAGTGCGGATTGCCGATGATGTCGCTGGAGACGAGCGGCTCCTCGCTGTATTCGAGGTAGCGCCCCATGGGTCCCGACGCCGCCTGCTTCACCGCCTCGTTTACTTCCTTGGCCGAAGGGCTCTTCGAGAGCCGGCACGAGAGGTCGACGACGGAGCCGTCCGGCACGGGCACGCGCATCGCCATGCCGTCGAGCCGCCCCTTCAG